>JASJGV010000142.1:0-6474 GCA_033791325.1 Desulfobacterales bacterium
GCTTTTCCCGTAGGGTAAACATCATGGCAAAATCGACCCCATCCTTTGAATTCGCCTGCTGGAATATTCAGGAAATGATGTTTTCTCTATGATCTTAGTTATACTAACAGCCCATTGATTATCCTTTGCCATGTTGTTTATGCAACATTGGGGTTTAAAGGCTCTCTTTGAACTGCAGGTAACTCATCTTTAAAAAGCTATCCGTCTTGATAAACTGAAGAATCGGCATCAGGTCTTCGGCCGATAAATACCCCGGCCTGTTCCCGATAATGTCTCCTTTTTCGGATAGAAACCAGGAGTCCGGCAGGGGGTTGATATTGTATTTTCTTGCAACCGATTTTTCCCGTTCCACATCGACCTTAACAGAGATGAAGTGTGAACTTAAATAAGAAATGATGCTGGCATCCTGAAAGGTCTGCTGGTCCATGGTCTTGCAGAATTTGCACCAGTCCGCATAAAAACTGATAAATAGTTTCTTATTTTCCGACATTCCGAGTGCTGTCCCCTCTTCATAGGAATACCACTTGATCTGGTCGGCAGCGCTTACAGGTACGGCAACAGTCCATATCATCAAAGCCACTGTCATGCAGAAGGTAAGTATTATTCGATTTATCATAATGGATTACCCTGTGCCTGTTAGTAGATAGAGCTTGTCTGCAAGGAGAAGCAGACCGATCAGGATCAAGATGGTTCCGGCAACCCTGTTGAATATCGGCATAAATCGGGAAGCTTTCCTGACAAATACGAGCAGATAGTTGATAAAGATAGATATGATCACAAAAGGCAGTGCCATTCCCGCCGAGTAGGTGCTTAAAAGACCGATGCCGTTCCAGACGGTTCCCTTGCCCATGGCCAGAGCGAGAATGGAGCCGAGTTGTGGCCCTGTGCAGGGGCTCCACCCGGCACCGAATGCCATACCTACCAGAAATGTTCCAAAAAGATTCAATGGTTTTTGTTTCAAATGAAACTTTTTTTCAAATTCGAGAAAAGGAATTCGGACAATACCCGTCAAATGGATTCCCAGTATGACGATCAGAGCCCCACCGATAACACGGATGATGCCCCGGTAATCGTGTGTCAGCCCACCAAGGTAAGATGCAGAAGCCCCCAGCAGTATGAAAATTACCGAGAAGCCCGCAATGAAAGACATGGTCGAAAAGAAAACTTTCCTGCGGATCTCGGCATTGTAGCCGTCGGTAAGTTCCTCTAAGGTCAACCCGGAAATAAAGGTAAAGTAGGCCGGTATCAGCGGGAGGACACACGGAGAAAAAAAGGACAGCAGCCCGGCTACAAAAGCGGCGGAATATGAAACGGTTTCGGTAAACATGCGTTATCTCAAAAAGTTGAAACAAAAAACCTGGTCCATGGGGCCAGGTCAGATATATTTTCTTTCACTAAAAGGACATCAAATCATTCAGGGCTCATAGAACTTACAATATAAAGATAATCACCGGAAAGTCAATGCCTGGAACAATCCTTGTTTAACCCAGGTGTCCTGCCTCGGTATTGTTTACTTGCCGGCACCGTTTTGGGCGAAATGCTTTATCATCAATTGTCCGAGTTCCTTGGATCGATTGGTCGCTGCTTCCACTGCATTGATCAAGGTTGTCCGGATTCCTCCCTTTTCAAGTGTGTGGATTCCGGCAATAGCGGTTCCACCTGGTGAAGTGACCCTGTCCTTGAGCTGCCCGGGATGCTCTTTGGTTTCGAGCAGGACCTTGGCTGACCCTAACACCGTCTGCATGGAAAGGAACAGGGCATCCTGTCTGGAAAGCCCCATCTTGACGCCGGCATCAGCCATGGCATCCACGATTAGAAAGATGTATGCAGGGCCGCTGCCACTCAAACCGGTGATAGCATCCATTAGATTTGTTTCGTCGATAAAAATAGATTTGCCGACCGAATCAAAAATAGTTTTTGCCATGGCGATATCTTCTTTACCGGCATTCCTGCCCGGGGCGATTGCCGTGGCGCTCTCCTTTACAAATGCTGCGATATTCGGCATAACCCGAATAAGCCGCAGTTCCTTGTTAAGGCAGGATTCAATCGCAGCCAGCGGTACGCCGGCCGCAATTGAAATAATCAGCTTGTTCATGTTCAGGTGTTCGGCGGTTTCCTTAAGAACAAGGGCCAGTATCTGCGGCTTGACTGCGAAAATGACAATATCAGATGATTGAATGGCAGCCGGGTTGTCTGTGGTGGTACGTACCCGATACTTTTCAGCGATAAGCGTCAAGGTAGATTCGCGTACATCGGTACAGATGATATCCTCGGGTCTGGTGGAATTTGAAAGCAGACCGCTCACCAGGGCTTCACCCATGTTGCCGGTGCCTATAAAACAGATTTTTTTCCCCTGAAGCATTACAATTTCTCCTGTAGATATTTATACATATGCCCTGTCACTATATCACGGTGCGTCAATATGGGTTTGCACGAGAAAGCGGCAGAAAATTGTACCAAGTGTAGATAGAGCAAAACGAACCATACATTAATGACAAAGTTCTTAATAATCAAGAAAAAAGGCAATTCAAGCGGATTTTATCACTGATAGCCAGAGATCGGCCCCGGCTCCGGATCCATGGTATTGTTTTCCTTGTTTGGGGCCGGCGGTTTTACATGAAAATTCTTGACTTCTTGTTCATTATGTACTTAGGTTTGACATCAAAATTTCAACCGAAAGTAAGCGTTTCAGGTTCAAGCTAATCTTGTGGGTCGGGCAAATAGACCATCGAAGGACGGTGTTATCATATGTATATTATTGGCTATTTCTTGATGGCTGTAGCCAAGGTGCTTGACATCGTTCTCCTTGCATTTATGTGGATTGTCATCGCCCGGGCCTTGTTGTCATGGGTGAACCCGGACCCATTCAACCCCATTGTGCGCTTTATTCATAATGCTACAGAACCGATCCTCTATCCCATTCGCAGGCGAATACCCATCAATATGGGCGGCATTGATTTTTCACCGATTTTAATTTTTATGGCTGTGATTTTTCTTCGAACATTCCTGGTGAGCAGTCTGAGCAGGATGGCGATGTCGCTGGTGTAAACCATTGAGGATGATTTCCTGTCTTGTGTTTGGCGAGAATTGACCTGTCAGTATAAGATTTCATACCAATGGTGAAACATAACTATGAGAGGTAACACATGGCTAAGATCGACGCTTTTTTTAAATTGATGCATGAACAAGGGGCATCAGACCTTCATCTTGTAGCGGGTCAGCCGCCAGCCCTGAGAGTCAGGGGCGATATCGAGAGAGTCAAATACAAGGTTTTGAGCAACGACGACCTCCGAGGGATGCTTTATGAGATTACCCCCGAGGACAAAGTCAAGGTTTTCGAAGAGACGGGCGATGTCGATTTCGGATACGAGATTCCGGGGCTTGCACGATACCGCTCCAATTTTTTTATGCAGAAAAATGGTGTCGGCGCTGTGTTTAGAGAAATTCCTAGCACCATTATGACGGCAGAGGACCTGGGCTTGCCACCGGTCATTAAAAAGCTTTCAAGTCTCCCAAGAGGTCTCGTCGTTATTACAGGACCTACGGGTAGCGGTAAGTCAACCACCCTGGCCGCCATCATCGATGAGGCGAACAAGACACGGCATGACCATATTATAACCGTTGAAGATCCCATCGAATTTGTCCACAACAGCTTGTCCTGCCTCGTGAACCACCGGGAGGTCGGTATTCACACCAAGTCTTTCAGCTCGGCCCTTCGGGGAGCCCTTCGGGAGGACCCCGATATTATTCTGGTGGGTGAAATGCGCGACCTGGAAACCATTTCCCTGGCTATCGAAGCGGCGTCCACCGGCCATCTCGTTTTTGGAACCCTGCATACCACCAGCGCTGCCAAGACCGTAGATCGAATTGTCGAGGTGTTTCCTTCCAATGAGCAGGCCCAGATTCGATCAACACTGGCGGATGGCGTGCGCGCCATTGTTGCCCAGGTTCTTTTCAAACGGTCAGACAAAAAAGGAAGGTGCCCGGCACTCGAGATTCTTATCGCAACACCGGCGGTGCGCAACCTGATTAGAGAATCAAAGACACATCAGCTCAATTCGATGATACAGACCGGGAAGAAATACGGTATGCAGTTGCTCGATGAGGCCATTATGGATCTCTACAACAAGGGATGGATCACTGGAGACGCCGCCTATCAAAAAGCGAACGACAAAGCAAAATTTCGTCCACTGTTGAGAGAGCCGCCTTCGGATTTTACCGAGGCATAAGGGGAGGTAATCGGATGAGGAAACAGGAGGTCGATCATATTCTTACGAGAATGCTGGACTCTCATACCAACGTGTCGGACCTGAATTTAACGGTTGGGAAGTCCCTGCAAGTTGAAAGTTCCGGTCAATTGGTACCGGTGGACATGGTTCCGCCAATCAAGGAACTGACACCGTTTCAGAGTGAAATTGTCGCCCTGAACCTGATGAGCCGAGACCGCCGTCTGACCGAGACTCTGATAGCAAAGGGCTCCTGTGATCTGTCCTACAGCCTGCCGGGAAAGGCACGTTTCAGGGTCAATATCTTTTCACAGCAAGGCAATTATTCGGTGGTCCTGCGGCAATTGGAATCAAAGGTCCCCACCATCAAAGAAATGGGGCTTCCGGAAGTTTTCTATAAAATTTCTGAAGAGTTGAATGGCATCGTATTTGTCACCGGTGCTACCGGTTCGGGAAAGACGACATCGCTGGCCGCGATTCTCGAAGTCATCAATGAAAATAAATCCATGCACATCGTCACTCTGGAAGACCCGATTGAGTATCAGCACCCACATAAAAAATCCACCTTTAACCAGCGCGAGCTGGGAACCGATTTCGACTCGTTTGCCAGTGGCCTGAGGGCTGCTTTGCGACAGGCGCCCAAAATCATTCTGGTGGGTGAAATGAGGGATCGTGAAACAGTGGAAATCGGCCTGAGCGCTGCTGAAACCGGCCATCTGGTACTGACAACCCTTCATACTGTCGATGCGGGTGCAACCATTAACCGCATATTGGGAATGTTCAGTACCGAAGAAGAGAATCAGGTTCGCATACGTCTTGCTGATACGGTCCGATGGATTGTATCACAGCGACTGGTTCCCAAGGTTGGCGGGGGCAGGGTTGCCGCTTTTGAAGTGCTGGGTTCAAATCTACGGGTGAAAGACACCATTTTGCAGGGTGAATCCGAAGGAAAAACATTCTATGAGATCATGCAGGCTGGAAAACCATTTGGTATGACGACCTTTGATGACTTTTTGGTGGGCCTGTACGAACAGGGACTCATTTCGCAGGAAAACGCTTTGGCGTATTCGTCGCGCAAGGGTGTTACCGGCAGAGGGATCGACACTGTCAAATCAGCCAGGGGAGAAACGACGACCGATATTGATTCCCTGCAAATGGACAAAGAATATGAAAAAAAAGTGTAATGGAGATGGTGCCTTATGGACATAACCTGTGAAAATTGCCAGAGCAAGTTCAAGATCCCTGATGAAACGATACCCAGGGGGAAAACCGCTACACTTCCATGCCCGAAATGTAAGAAAACAATCTCCATTGCGGCTCCGGATACGATAAACACAGTAACAGGCGGTGAAGCAGGCGGCCTGGCAGAGGACTTCGACTTTGCGGAAGATGACTATGAGGCCTCAGAAAAACCGTTTGACTTTATCGAGGAAGAGGGAAAAATCGCCCTGGTCTGTGAATCGGATTCCGTGGTCCGCGATGGTATCGTCCGAGCACTGGAACTCTTGGAGTATCATGTCAGTGAGGCCAAAGGCAACCGGGATGCGTTGAGAAATCTTCGGTACAAATTATATGATCTGGTTGTGGTGGATGAATATTTTGGTACCAAAGACCCGGAACGAAACGGGGTTTTGATTTACCTCGAACGGCTTCACATGTCTGTGCGGCGGAATATGTTTATTACACTGATTAGCGACCGCTTTCGTACCATGGACCATATGATGGCTTTGTGTAAGAGTGTCAACCTAATCATCAACAAAAAGAATCTCCACGATGTCGAGAGGATCTTGTCGAGAAATATTTCGGAATATGAAATGTTTTACCGCATTTATAAAGAAACATTGGATTAAATCTTCATGTCAAACATCCACCCCTACACATGTGTAGATTACCGGGAGGAGATGATACTCCTCGGTCTCCGAAGACGTCTTGAAGATCCGGATGTGCCGGAGGAGGAGAAACCGGTCATTCAAGCCAGGATTCAGAAGTTGGAAAAATCCCTTAACATGCAATAAAATAAGTGCTTTATTCCGTTATTTAAAACCGGGTCTTTTGGGCCAGGCCTGAGATATTTGGCTATGCGATGGCGGTAGCTATTTAAATCCGAAGCACGAAATTCTAAATTCTAAACAATACCTAATGATCCAAATTCGAATGATCAAAACAAGAACTTGGAGATAAAAGTTCAAGCAGCATGTTGGAACCGAAACAGCGAGCGCATTCCCCGCTGCTAGGGGCGGGGATCTTC
>JASJGV010000143.1:0-2510 GCA_033791325.1 Desulfobacterales bacterium
CGGGCCGGGTAGAATATCTATTTTCACAGGACCTATTAATTTTTTTTCAAAGCGCTTCTGGAAGTGGCAAAAAAAAAACGGCAGATCGGTACCGGCTCATTGAGTGATGAACTCAATTTTCAGATTCAGGCCAACGCTGCCATCGCCGATCGGATCCGGGCGGAAGGAGTGTACAGGACCTCCCTGCACAACCTGGCAGCCTTTTTGGGTCTTGCAGATGCCTCACTGCCCCCACATGTGGAGCTGGCGCCCCTTGGGGAAGCATCACCAGAAGAAATGCAAGTACCGGATACCGAGAAGATGCTTGCCTATGCCCTCGAACACCGACCTGAAATTCTCCAGAGCCAGTTGGCGATTCAGAATGCGTCCCTGGAGAAAAAAATGGCCAACTCAAATTACGCACCCACCATCAACCTTACGGCATCCGTCAAAGGGGAACGGGAAGATAATACCAGATTTGAAAGTGATGATTTCGGAAATACCATCGGTGTCAACATGACATTCAATCTGTTTTCCGGGGGCCTGTACCGCGCCCAGTCACGGGAAGCCATGCAAAAAGAAATCGAGGCCAGGAAATTACTGGAGGATCTGAAAATAAGCATTACCGCTGCAATCCGTACCACCAGTATGAATGTTATCACTTTCCAGACCCAACTGAAGCTACAGCATACCAATACACGACTCAGTCATGAGAATCGTGATCTTGTTGAAAAAGGATACAAGGCTGGTCAGGCTTCCCTGGTGCGCCTGAACGAATCACAAAGGGAGCTGACATCGGCACAGAACCGGTCAGTCCTAGCACTTGTGGCCCTAAAGCAGTCATGGTGGGCCCTCATGTCTGAGACGGGAATGACATCAGAAGATGAAGTATTCAACTATTTGAACGATAACGAATAAAATCGTAGCACGATTTTATAGAACGCGACTGTGTCGCTCCGATGCGAAAGGCTAAAATTCCTATCCCTGCAGCATGCGAAGCACTGCCGAACGGCAGAACCTACAGGGTATTACGGAATTTTTCCTGAAAGCTTTCAGATTTCAGCACCGCACTTTCGCTATAATATGGATCTTAATCTATAATTTGAATTCACCCCACGCTGCAAGCAGCGGGGAATTCAAATTTAAAGAGAGGAAACCCTCAATGTCGAACCCACCTGATAAGCTTGGTGATCTGTTGCATATCCTTGGTGACATCTATGAAAACAGACTTCCTTTCAACCAGATCCTCGGTTTGCATATCATCCACCTGAAACCTGACCTGGTTGAAGTCGCTTTTAACATGACCGATTCCCTCATAGGAAATTATGTCCAGGGTTCCCTGCACGGCGGTGTGATCTCATCTGCCCTGGACGCTGTTGGCGGTCTGACTGCAACGGCAGGGATGATTCATAAAAAGTTGGATCGCCCAAAAGAAGAAATCGCACGGATCATCGCCAAAGTCGGCACCATTGATCTGCGTGTCGACTATTTGAGACCTGGAAAAGGCAAGACTTTTACTTCCTCTGCAACCATCATGCGTATCGGCAATAAGGTTGCCGTAACCCGGATGGAACTCCACAACGACCAGCGTCGACTGATCGCCGTGGGGACAGGAACCTACCTTATCGCCTGAGATGACGTATTGTAACAATTTTAAAAGGATCATTCCACTTGCTTAGGATTATACAATTGGGAGAAGAACAAACCATCAAAATATGCAAATCGACTTTCACCATACCGTAACCTATGTCACGGCAAGAGCTGCCGGTTTCGGGCACCGCAAGGCTGATACGGTTGCCTACGCAGCGCAGTATGTTGATGATGCCATCAACAGTGGCACCCTTAGATTTCACAATGGGGCCATGTATACCCGAATCAGCTCCGCCCACAAGATGTTCGATTACCGGAATTTTGAAAAACTGGCCAATCATCATGTGTGGGTCCCCTTTCACTTCCTGCCCGGCAACGGCGGGAAAAAGGCCGGGGAAAACCCTGCAGGAAAATTTATCGACAAAATCATCTGCCGACCCGGCAGTCACATTGCCCGTGACATGGTTCGGGCCTGTATCGAGACCAGGAATAAACGTTACGGGCTGCACCGGATGGGTGTCACACTGCATGTGCTGGCGGATTCGTGGGCCCATCAGGGCTTTGCCGGTGTCAACAGTTATGTGAATGATGTACGAGCCCTGGATGAAGATGGCTCCTCGAGCAAGGAACGCATGACCCGAATGGAGCATTTTTTCGGCACATCCTTTAACAAGGCCGCCAGTTCTTTTGTAGGTGAGGTGATGCCGCTGGGACATGGTGCGGCTTTAAGCTATCCGGATCTTCCATTTATAAAATGGACATACCGTGACCATACGGGGAAAATGATCGTTCGCGACAATCCTGGCGCATTTCTGTCGGCAGCCGATGCCATGTGCAAGACCATGCAACGCTTTAGATCAGGTGACGCCAACATGGATGCACCGGGCTTGACATACGGCACTCGAAACAAATTGTTGACCCTCTTCCAAAACAACAAAGAT
>JASJGV010000144.1:0-3316 GCA_033791325.1 Desulfobacterales bacterium
TGGCATAATGCTGACCAAACCCATCACTGGAAAAGAGAATTTTGTCCTCTTTTAGATACGTAAACATGCTGTCCGGCCAATGTATCATACGTGTTTCGAGAAATGTGAAAGTCTTGGAACCGAGGCTGAGCTCCTGACCGCTTTTTACAGGATGAAAATTCCATGCCTGCGTATAGTGGAGTGCGAGATTCTTCGCGCCCATTTTGGAGCAGTACAGGGGTTTGTCTTCGCCGATGCGATGCATGACACGCGGCAGACTTCCCGTGTGGTCCATTTCGGTATGATTGCTGATAACCAAATCAATTTTTTTTGGGTCGATAATTTTTGAAATGTTATCCAGGAGCTGATCACAAAATGGCGCTTTCACCGTATCGATAAGGGCGACCTTTTCATCAATGACGAGAAAGGAATTATAACTGGTTCCAGCATGGGTAGAATAACCGTGAAAATCACGAATATTCCAATCCATGACGCCTACATCATAAACATTTTTTGATATTTCTACAGGATGCATACAATAACCTCAGTTAAATTCGAAGCACTAAATCCTAAATACTAAACAAACTCTAATGACTCAAAACTGAATGATCCAAACAGGATAGCAAACGGTCCCGTCAGTGGATAGGTTTCTGTCATTTGCAAATTTGATATTTGAATTTGTTTTGTATTTCGATATTCGGATTTAGAATTTTATTGACCATGTTGATAGAAGACCAAACCCTTAAAGGCTTATTCCAATAATAGGTTATATTTGGACAAAGAATTGACTATTCCTTCTCAAAATCATCTTTGCCTGCGCCACAAACCGGGCATTCCCAGTCATCCGGCACATCTTCCCATTTGGTTCCGGCTGCGACATCGTTGTCCGGGTCTCCTTCGGCGGGATCATAGACATAGCCACAAAGCGTACATACATACTTATCCATTTTTTTTTCTCCTTTATTATTGGGGGTTCAAACACAATCTCACAAATTCAATTTATAGACCAAGTATTTTTTTTTATCAAGTTCTGGTCGTCACGTTTCATGAACCGCATTAACGAGCGCTAACCTCGCAGTTTGCTGCGAGGTTCTTCAAATATCGGGGCTAACCTTCCTCTAGTGCGGACCCAGGTCCCACAAGAGGCTTGAACATTTTCTTGCCTGCGCCACAGACGGGACATTTCCAGTCTTCCGGAAGATCCTCAAACTGAGTTCCCTTAGAAATCTTGCCTTTTCGATCTCCCTTGTCTGGATTGTATATATAACCGCAGTTGACGGTTTGGCACTGGTACATCTCTTCCGGGTTTGCCATGCTTACCTCCTTCTATCTGTCTGTTGTCATTCTGGTGATATTTTCACGTATCTGTTCACGAAGCTGTACAATCAATTCTGGAGACGCATGCCGGGGCTCAGGCAGATTCCAAACCGATGTTGTGATCTTGGGAATGGCCGGAATTTCAATATTGTTGCCCATGGCAACGATGATATCCGGAGGATCTTCCTGGATGGTACCGGATCGAAACCGGGACTGAAGGAAAGCCATGTCGATTCCGATTTCCGCCATGGTTTCCACTACACCAGGGTGAATCGCCCGGGCAGGTTCATCTCCGGTTGTCAATACGCGAAACCTGCTTCCGGCATAATACTGTGTCAGGGCAGCGGCCATCTGGATCCTGATGTCGTCGTGTTTGCCGAGGAAAAGAATCTGTTTGCGTTCGAGCAGCGATGACATCAATGTATGAGCCGTCTTGGAAATTTCTGCGCTCAGCTCCGGTATGTTTTCAAAATCGGCAGGTGTTTCGATACCGGGATAGGTCAGACTTCCGCTGGAGTCGGCATCAATGGCATCAAAAAAATAGTTGGCTACGAGATGGCTCCCGTCAAAGAGTTTTTTGCCACGACTGCCGCCCATGGAGAGAAAAAAACCCTTACGGGTTGTTGACAGGGGGTCGGACAGATTGAAACGGTATTTGCGTGACCAGAGGGCCTGTGTCCTGTCGATGAGTGCTTTCAGCTGGGCTGTCACGCTGTAAAAGAATACAGGTGATGAAGCGACCACCACCTGGGCTTGGCGTAGTAACGGATAGATGGAGTCAGCCATGTCATCGTCATCGATGACGCAAAAACCTTTTTTTTCACAATAACCGCAACCCAAACAGGGTTGGATATTCATCTGGGCGATATCCAGTATTTGAACTTCGACACCCGTCTTTTCGACTTCCGTCATGAAAGCCTTTAAAAGATAGTCGGAACTGCCTTTTTTTCTGGGACTTCCCTGTAGACCTATCACCAGCATGGAAACCATCCACCATTCTTAAAATTTGAACGATCATCTTAGGTTTTACAATATTATCGTATATGACATTTTGAGCAGGTCGTGGGGCCGGCTTTGTTGCCGGCTTTCTTCTCTGCCTTGTGGCACTTGATACACAACTTGTTCATGACATTCTTGGGTTTCATCTGCCCATTTTCTTTAAGCTTGGCAAGGGATTGCGGCTCCTGTGGAAACATGGAGTGACAGATATTGCAGTCTCCAAGACTGTCCTGATGGCTACGATGCGGGAAAGGAATCGCACCCCTGGAGCCGCCATCGATCTGTATTTTTTCCGCTCCTTTGTTTTCCATGGCAAAGCCAATGGTTGAAATGAAAGCAACGAGGATAATACCACCCACCCACTTTTTTTTGAGCATCAGTTACTCCTGTGATTAAACGTGAATTCCCCGCTGCTTGCAGCAGGGATGGGAATTTAGCCTTTCGCACCGGAGCGACACCGTCGCGTTCTATAAAATCGTACTACGATTTTATAGAACGCTGCGGGGCAACGTTTTCGGTTTCTCAGGGCCGGGGAAAAGAAAAGAGCCCTTTCCCTTGCGCTGGAGTACAAATGTAGACCTATTTGCCGCCTGACAGTGTACACTGGTCGAAATCAATCTCCTTACCGCAACTCTGGCAGAGATGGGTTTTGTTGAATTCGTCCGAAAATATTTCCTTGGTCTCGCCGCAGGACGGACATTTGCACTCAAACGATTTCAGATGTTTAAACTGCTCATAGCCCGGGCAATGCTGTGGTGTAGACATGGTCACCTCCTGGTAATAGTTTATCGCTTTATCTTTTGTTGTGCTAATCGATCGGATTAACTTATATAGAACACTTTATAGCTTTGAAGCAATCTGCTTCCCATAATCCTGTGCCATTTGAACACCGCCGCCCAGGCTGCTGTTCTTCAGGCGCATGGGTCCTGAAACCATATCCATCTGAAAGATATTTTCCATGGTTCCAAAAATCCTGTCCGGTGCTTCGCCGCTCCAGCCAAAGGCACCGAAAGCCCCGGCA
>JASJGV010000145.1:0-4180 GCA_033791325.1 Desulfobacterales bacterium
TCGTGTATTGTGTTTGGTGTATTGTGTTTGGTAATTGGTGTTTGGTAATTGGTGTTTGGTGTTTGGTGTTTGGTGTTTGGTGTTTGGTGTTTGGTGTATAGTATTTAGCGGGACCGGGTGATTTTCAGTTGCGGACAGACTAAACACAAAATACTATGATTTATCATCAATCAGTTCAAGCAGCACCCCGTTCATCTTGTCCGGGTGGATAAAAGCAAATTCACAATCGCGGAAAGAGCGGGCGCCGCCAATAAACGGATACGACTTGGGTTCAAGTTCGTCCATGGCTTCACGGGTATTGTCGACATTCAGACTGATCAACATGATACCTTCCCCTTTTTTTTCAATAAACTTGGCCACTTCTCCATCGGGGGATGTTGACTCCATCAGTTCAAATCCGACATTGCCTAGCCAATAACGGGCAACACGTATTTTCTCAGGCTCATCTACGTATGCATCATCCGGTTTTTCCTGACCCAATAACGGTTCCCATATTTTTCTGGCCGCTTTTAGATCCCTGACAGCGATACAAATGTGGTCGATCTTGTTGATTTTCATGGACGTTATCTCTCCTTGTGATCGCGTTTGTTTTACATAGCGAACATCTTGACACACACTATTTGTTTGATGATAAAACACTTTATCCTATTTGTAAAAACCAAGTCAAGTTAGAACGCCGCATACAAAGGACAGCACCCGTCTTGAGTCAGGACATGTCCTCAGAGCGAGCATTCCGGCTTGACATCTGCCAGGTTTTCTGCGACCTAAAGTGGACGTTTAAAAATTTAAGACGCTCACGTTAGATTTCATCATTCCGGTTACATGCGTCATTATTTCCAATCCATCACTTTAAATTATTTGGTGTTCGCTACATAATCTTGTAACCTTTTGAACAGGGAGGGCGGTTACCATGTATGAAGATAGATTCTGGAAAAAAAATTGGGACGAAGGCGTTGATGACTTAGATCCGGATCTGTTTGAAACAACCTTTGTCAATATTGTCGAAAAGGCGTTTCAAGATGTCCCGGATAAAACTGCCATGGGTTTTCTGGGTGTCGATATAACCTTCCGTGAATTGAACGATTTTGCCAATCGCTTTGCCAACATGCTTGTGGAGAATGGTTTCGAGAAAGGGGATGTGGTGGGAATCAATCTGCCCAATATTCCCCAGTACGTCATCAGTGTTATCGGAACATTGCGGGCGGGTTGCGTCGTTTCGGGCGTTTCACCGCTTCTCTCTGCAGAGCAGATCAAATACCAGCTCAATGATCTGGGCAGTACAGGCAAGAATGTCGCCCTGGTCACCCTGGATGCGATCTTTGCCGGTCATCTTGTAAAAATTGCATCCGATATACCCCAGCTGAAACTGGTGGTTGCTACAAGTGTTGCCAGCTTCCTTCCCAAAATCAAACAGTTCATGGGAAAACTTCTTAAAAAAATTCCCAGCGGGAAAGTCACCCCGTTGCCTGGAATCACCGTTCTGGACTACCACAAAGATGTATTTGCCCGATATGGAAACGAGCCGGTTTCCGTCGATTTAACACCGGATGATCTGGGATGGATTCAATATACAGGGGGTACAACCGGTGATCCCAAGGGCGCCATGCTGACCCATAGAAACGGAAGCCACAATATTATGAGTATTGTGAACTGGCTTGGCTGGACTCGAAATGAAGGCGTTCTGCTGTCTGGGTTCCCCTTTTTCCACATTGCCGGGCTGACCGTATGTGAAAGTGCCATATACATGGGCTGGACACAGGTTCTGATCCCTAATCCCCGGGACACCGACCACATTTGCAGTGAAATACTTAAATACCACCCTACCAACATGGCTAACGTCCCGTCCCTCTATCAAATGTTGATCGAAAACCCAAAATTCAAGGCAATTGATCACACAAATCTCGGAACGTGTATTTCCGCTGCAGCACCTTTTCCCAAAGAGTCTCAAATGATTCTGGAAGATATCATCGGAAAAGGAAAGCTGCTGGAACTTTACGGCATGACAGAAACATCGCCTGTATCTACCATGAACCCCTCGAGAGGAAAAAAGAAACTTGGAACCGTTGGCATGCCGTTTTTGAATACGCAATTCAAACTCGTGGATCCTGCCTCAGGAGAAGACGTTCCCCTGGGAGAACCGGGTGAGATGTGTGTTAAAGGCCCTCTGGTCATGAAAGGATATTTCAACAAACCCGAAGCCACGGCTCAGGCCGTTGATGAAAATGGATACATGCACACCGGCGATGTGGGCATTATGGACGAAGAAGGTTACATCAAGATTGTTGACCGGACAAAGGACATGATTATAGTAGGAGGGTTCAAAGTCTTCTCCAGTAAAGTGGAAGACATACTGGCCCAGCATCCTGCCATTTCCGTACTGGCATTGATAGGTGTAGAAAACCCGGATCGTCCTGGCTCAGAAATAGTGAAAGCCTTTATTCAGTTGACACCGGAAGCCATAAAGGATACTGGCGAGAGCGCGCTGAAAGAAGAAATCATTGCCTTTGCCAAGGATAAATGTTCACCCTATGAAATTCCCAAGATTATCGAATTCATGGATGAAATACCTCTGACGGCGGTTGGCAAAATCGACAAGAAGGTATTGAGGAAATAATGGATCTTAATCTATAATTTGAATTCATCCCATGCTGCACGCAGCGGGGAATTTAAATTTAAACTTTATGAATGTTAATAGGCCCAATTAAATATGACCAACAAGACAAAAATCATCGCTACCCTGGGTCCTGCATCCAATTCCCAGGCGATTCTCAAAAAAATGGTTGCCGCTGGAATGAATGTTGCCCGTCTTAATTTTTCCCATGGGGGTTATGAAACCCATGCGGAATCCATCAAGCTGATTCGTGCGCTATCACGTACGATGAACCGCCATATCGGCATATTGCTCGATCTGCAGGGGCCGAAGATCAGAACCGGTAAACTGAAAGACGGTGAACCTGTCTATCTGGAAACCGGAAAAGTCGTTCGTTTAACAACCCAGGTTGTCTTGGGGACGGCAGAAAAAATTTCAGTAACCTACAAGGATATGCCCAGGGACACCAAAAAGGGTGA
This sequence comes from Desulfobacterales bacterium, assembly GCA_033791325.1. Taxonomy (GTDB): domain Bacteria; phylum Desulfobacterota; class Desulfobacteria; order Desulfobacterales; family B30-G6; genus B30-G6. Next base: position 3,070 of record JASJGV010000145.1, read on the forward strand.
CACCATTCTACTGGACGATGGCCTCCTGGAACTCGAGGTCATGCACAAAAGAAAGGAGATCATTACCTGCAGGATTATCAATGGCGGCTGGCTGAAAGAAAGCAAGGGCATCAATCTGCCCGGGGTCGCGGTTAGTGCGCCGTCACTTACGGCTAAGGACATCCGGGACCTGAATTTCGGTATTAAGATGGGTGTGGATTACTTTGCGCTATCCTTTGTCCGCAGTGCCGATGACCTGAAACAGATCAAGAAACACATCAGTAAACAGGGACAGGACATACCGGTTATCGCTAAAATTGAAAAACCGGAAGCTGTCGACAATCTGGACTCCATACTGCAAGTTGCCGACGGCATCATGGTTGCCAGGGGCGATCTGGGTGTTGAGATGAAGCCCGAGAAAGTACCGACGATTCAAAAAACAATTATCAAAGCAGCCATTTTGGCCAACAAACCGGTCATTACAGCCACACAGATGCTGGAAACCATGTCTGTCAACCCGATTCCCACCCGAGCCGAGGCGTCCGATGTTGCCAATGCCATTTATGACGGTACGGATGCGGTCATGCTTTCCGGTGAAACCGCCTCAGGAAAGTATCCGGTTGAAGCGGTTGACATGATGGCCAGGATTGCAGCCAGAACTGAACGTTCGGCATTTATGAAATACAATCGCAAACATAAGTGTATCCCGGATGATCCGGTAGCGCATGCCGTTTCCCGGTCAGCCGTCAAAATCCTTCACGAACTCAATGCACAAGGTATTCTGGCCTTTTCCGTGTCAGGCAACACCGCCAGGCTGATTTCCAAAAACCGCCCTTCCGACCCTGTCTTTGCTTTTTCTCCCAGCATGTCCACCTGCAACCAACTGACCCTTGTCTGGGGGGTTACGCCACTTTATCTGCCTAACATCAAGGATGCCAAACAACTCATCGAAGCCAGCGTGCGTGTACTGATAAATAAGGAATTGATAAAAACCAATGATCTCATCGTGATTGTTATCGGGCTTGGATTTAAAAAGGGCTCAACCAATGTAATAAAGATTCATCAAATTGGTCAGGATGATTAACCTACTTAAGGATTGAAGAACCTCGCAGCAAGCTACGAGGAATGTTCT
>JASJGV010000146.1:0-11028 GCA_033791325.1 Desulfobacterales bacterium
GACCAGGAAGCACTGGTGGACTCGAAATACCGGTTAACATGGGCAGAGGCGAAAAAGCTGGTGGACGCCATGGCCATTTCGTGGATTGAAATGGGAATTCCAAAACATTCCCGGGTCATCATTCAGTCACCCAACAGCGTATATGGATTTCTGGCACGAATCGCCTGCGAAAGAGCCGGACTCATTTCTCTTACCGTATATCCATACCTTCGCCAGAGGGAGTTGGAGTACATGCTGAAAAAAACCGAGGCCAAGGCGGTCGTTATTCTGAACATCTACAACAAATTCAATTATCTGGAAATGTACACTGACCTCCAGAAACAGTTTCCCCATTTGGAACACTTTTTTCTTTTTGACGATGAGGTACCGGGAAGTGCACCCGCGGGTACCCATTCGCTTCCTCAGATGACCCAGACCCGGGCACAGAAACCCATGGATGAATCCGTGCTGGCGGAACGCAAGCTGGACCCGTGCTGGAACATCGCCCTGCTCACCACGACGTCCGGCACCACCGGCATTCCCAAGCTGGTGGAGTGGCCAACCGCACCCCGTGTCTGCACCTCCAAAGGCAGATGCGACATCTGGCAGCTCAAGAGCGACGACATTACCATGGCCATTGCTCCCCATGCCGGTGGAGCGGCCGGAACCCTGACCTATTTTGCCGCCCCCATCGCCGGAGCCAAAACCGTGATGCTGGAAGAGTTCTCCGGTGACGGTGCGCTGGCGCTCATCGAAAAGGAAAAAGCCACGGCCATCGGTGTGGTTCCCACCCACCTCATACGGATGCTGGAGGCCGACGCCTCCAAATATGATCTGAGTTCTCTGCGTTTTATCCGCTCGGCCGGAGGGTATTTGTCACCCCAGGTGGCAGAAGAAGCCGAAACGGTGTTCGGGGCCTCCATCACCAGCGACCTGGGAACCCAGGACAAAGGATCGGTGTCCGGATGCAGTGTGGAAGACTCAAAGGATCTTCGACGAAGAACCGTCGGCCACATGCTGCCGGGCAACAAGGTAAGACTGCTGGATAAGGACACCGATGAGGAAGTACCCGAGGGCGAACCGGGCGTTCTCTGGTTCAGGGGCCCCCACGCACCGGCGGGGTACTTTCGGGACAAAGAATTGACCGCCACGGTGTTCGACAAAGAAGGCTGGACCACCACCGAAGATATCGTCAAGTTCGACCAGGGCTGTCTGTGGATTCTGGGTCGTGCCAAGGACATGATCATCCGGGGCGGCCAGAACATTTACCCTGCAGAGGTCGAGGGTCTGCTCAACGACCACCCCAAAGTCTCTTCCGTGGCGGTTGTGGGATATCCGGACCGTGAGATGGGAGAACGGTGCTGCGCCTACGTCATCCCCAGACCGGGTAAGGATTTTTCCTTCGATGAAATGGTTTCTTTTCTAAAAGGAAAAAAGATTGCCATGTTCAAACTTCCGGAAAGACTGGAAGTCGTTTCTGAATTCCCCGCCGTGGGAGACTCGGGTAAGGTGAACAAAGAAACATTAAAGACCATGATTGCTGAAAAAGTAAAGACGGAAGCGAACTAACATGACCAAATCCATACTCGTCATTTCCACCCTGGACACCAAAGGGGTGGAAACCTTGTATCTGAAAGAAAAAATCGAGTCACTGGGGTTCACCGCCATGCTCATGGATCTGTCCATGCGCGCTTCCGCTGAACATACGGCTGAAATTACCAATGCCCAGGTAGCCGAAGCCGGCGGAAGCAGTATCCAAGAGATTGGGCAATCCCGTGAACGGTCACGAATCACGAAGATCATGACATCCGGGGCATCCAGGCTGGCCAAACACTATCACGATGAAAATAGAATTGATGGTGTGATTGCCATGGGTGGCTCCACTGGCACCCTGATGGCATCTGACGTGATGCGCGCCCTCCCTTTTGGCGTTCCCAAAGTGGTCATATCTTCTACGGCGGCACTTCCCGGTCTTTCCACCCGCTACATCGGAACCGGGGATATTGTGCTGTTTCATTCGGTGATCGAAATTTCCGGTCTTTCGAATTTATTGAAAAACGTGATGGACAGAGCGGCGCATGCCATCACCGGCATGGTTCATGAGATCATCACTCCCATGACAGCCGGAGAGGGAAAAGCCATCGCCCTGACCATGCTAGGGCCGTGTGAAGCATGCGCCAGTAGCGTCCGGCAGGCATTGGAGCAGTCAGGATACCAGGTCATCGGTTTTTCCGCAGCCGGCATCGGTGACCGGGCCATGGAACAGATGATCGCCGAAGGATTTTTCCATGGGGTTATCGACCTGGCGCCGGGTGGCGTCGGGGAGCATCTTTTCGGCTTTATGCGGGATGCAGGCCCTTTTCGACTGGAAAACGCAGGCAGGCTGGGAATTCCAATGATTGTCTCCACCTGCAGCGTCAACCACATGACACCCTCAAAATCCAAATACCAGACCGAATACCACTGGCGCCGCAAATATGACCTGGATAAATTTCGCACCTGGATACGATTGTCACCGGAAGAGTTGCAAAAAGTTGCCCGGGCCTTTGCCCTTAAACTGAACAAAGCCAGCGGCCCGGTAAAAGTTCTGATACCCGCAGATGGCTGGTCTTCGGTGGATCAGTCCGGTAATCCAACTTACGACCCACAGGAAGATCAAATATTCGTTGAGGTGTTACGCAAAAATCTGAACCCGGAAATTGAAATTGCGGAAGTCAATGCAAATATGGAAGATAAGACTTTTGCTCAAGCTGTTGTTGAAACCGCATTGGACATATTTTAAAATGAGCGACAAAGAAATTACAGTTCGCACCCATGAAGGTGAATATGATATCACCGCCGGTATCAGACTGGTTGGTCAGGATGTGCTGGTTGCCATATGGGGTGGGGAGAAACCACACATCGGTGCCGTAGCCATGGCTCAGCCGCGACCGAGCCTGAAGGATCCCGATATCACCAGCGCCACAGCCTCGGTCTTTACCTACGTGGGACACAAGGAAGATGACCTGGCCAAAGCCGCTGCAGAGATACTGGCTTCAGTGCTAAAAACCCATGTGGTGGTTACTGCAGGGATCCATTGGGACAATTTATCAAAAGAAGGCATTCTAAAGATTATTCACAATAGTGAGATCCTGATTGATATGATTCTGGAAAAATTAGCTTATATTAAACGATAAGAAATGAGGTCTCCATGTCCAAACGAATCGTCATAGGAATATCCGGCGCAAGCGGCGTGACCTACGGTGTCAGGTTGCTCAGCTTACTGAAAGAAAGTGATTATGAAACACACCTGATCCTATCCGAAGCCGGCAAACTCAACATCAAGATTGAGACAGACTACACACCCGATGAGATCCAGGCCATGGCCAGTCATGTGTATGACCACAAGGACATGGCTGCTGCGCTGGCATCCGGCTCTTTCTTGACCCAGGGCATGGTTGTGGTCCCGTGTACCATAAAAACCTTATCTGGAATCGCCAACTCATATAATGAGAATCTCCTGGTAAGAGCCGCCGATGGCACATTAAAAGAAATGCGCTAACTGGTTCTGGTTGTGAGAGAAACGCCGCTGCACATCGGTCACCTGCGACTCATGACATTGGCAGCGGAAATGGGAGCCCATATTCTACCGCCGGTCCCTTCCTTTTATCATCAACCCGAAACCCTTGAGGATATCATCGACCAAACCATCGGCAAGATATTCGATTACCTCGGTATCGAACACAATCTTTTCCAGCGGTGGGGTGAGAAGAATAGAACTTCGAAAAATTCAGACACTTCCTTGAAAGTGCTTTAGCGTTTGTCAAAATCACGTTCCGGTTACACCGCAAGGAGCCGTGGGTATCATGGTACATATTGCTGGCAACGCATATACAAAGGAGGAAACCGCCCATGTCACTTTCAAGAAATGAAATCGAGAAGGCCTTGAAAAAATGGAATCTCGCCTGGGACAATCATGACCTCGATGGGGTGATGGCTCTATTTCATGACCAAGTCGTTTTTGACAACTGGACCGGAGGATGTGTTAAGGGAATAGATGCACTCAGGAAAGCGTGGGCGCCCTGGTTTGACAACCACGGGGATTTTCGGTTTGTGGAGGAAGAAACATTTATCGACGAAAAAGATCAAAAGGTTCTTTACCGCTGGCTGCTTGAATGGCCTTCCCTTGAAAACGGCCACAAAGGAAAGCCTGAAAAACGAAGAGGCGTCGATGTGATTCATTTTAAAGACGGCAAGATAATCAACAAGTTCACCTATTCAAAAACCACCATTGAAATCGACGGGAAACGCCGCCCGCTAAGCCTTTGAGCTGAGCGACAACAGCGCTCGCTAAGCCCGTAGGTTCTGTTGTTCGGCAGTGCTTCGCATGCTGTGAGGTTCTTCAATAATCATCCACCGAAATTTGGATTGATAAATTCAATTCGATCGCCGTTCAGAAGGATACTTTCTCCATATTTTCCGGGATAGACAAAACGACCATTGTGCTCAACGATGAGCGCAGCGTCCCTTTCTTTGTATTGAATGATGAGTTGGGAAATAGTCGTATTTTCCGTTACAGTTTCTTTTAAACCATTGATAGTCACTTCGATGATATTATCCATTATTTCTCACATGGGTCAGGTTGCCGCAGCACCGGCAATCAGGATCTCTTTCCAGTTTTAGTTTTTTGATACGCATGTCCATGCCGTTAATATACAATAAGGTATTTTTCAAAAGGTCGTTCATGCCCAAACATATTTTTATGGCCTCCAGGCTTTGAATGGCGCCGATCATACCGGGGATCGGACCCATGACACCCACTTGCCTGGTGGTGGAGACGGTTTTGGGAAAAAGGCATTCCAGGCAGGGTGTATCACCGGGAACTAAAGTGGTGACCATACCGGTAAAGCCGTCTATACCGCCGTATATAAATGGAATATGATTGGTTACAGACACAGAATTCAAGTGCTTGCGGGTTTCTATATTGTCGGTGGCATCCACAATAATGTGGCAGTCGCTTAACAATTTCGAGACATTGTCTTTTCGAATTTCCGCTTTTACGGCATCGATACGGCACAAAGGGTTTAAAGCATGCAGTTTTTCAACAGCGGAGTCGGTCTTGGAACGCCCGATATCCCGGGTGCCGTGAAGAATTTGCCGGTTCAGATTTTCAAGTCCTACATTGTCTTTATCTACAATTTTAAGACGGCCAACACCTGCCGCTGCCAGATAATAGGCTGAAATGCTACCAAGCCCGCCAAGACCGGCCACAAAAATGCTGGCGCGCTTTAACTGATTTTGACCTTTTTCGCCGAAAGCCGGCAGCATAATCTGCCGGCTGTAACGGATGTGCTCCTGGGGTGACAATGGGTCTATCATAATCAGGGATTCTGTTGCTTTTTGGTCAAGGCCATGTAAATTCTTTCGGATGTCATGGGAAGCTCGTGAATCCGTTCACCAATGGCATCGTAAACAGCATTCAGAATCGCCGGTATGACCGGCATAATACCGCCCTCGCCGACTTCCTTAGCGCCGTACGGACCGTTGGGTTCATCGGTTTCCACCACAATCGCTTCCACGGGCGGCATGTCAAGAATGGTGGGAATTTTATATTCGGCTAAATCACAGTTGATAATGTTTCCTTTATCATCAAATTTCACTTCTTCAAAAAGAGCTTCCCCAAGCCCCATGGATATCGATCCCTGCATCTGAGCTTCTACAGAGGTCAGATTGATAGCCTTCCCGCAGTCATGAGCATCGGTGACCTTGTCAACGGTAACATGACCGGTATCCATATCGACGGTAACTTCGGCGATCATGGCGGAGCAACCATAGGCAGGAGACGTGCCGACGGTGGCGCCTTTGAATCTACCACCCAGAATCGGTGGACTGTATTTGCCGGTACCCACAATCGGTCCTTTCACAAGAAAGGCAATGCGGGCGGCCTCGTTAAAAGTAAGGTAATCTTCTTTGGGATTATCCATCCAGCCCCGGTGTTCTTTTATATAAGCGGTTCTCAAGGCACTGTAATCGGGCGTTTCTTTTTTAAACAGGATTCTGCCCTGTTTGATGTCCATGTCTTCAAGGTCAACATTCAGCTCTTTTGACAGTACTTCCAAAACCTGTTGTTTCACATCTTCGGCGGCTTCCTTGGTGGCGTGCCCGGTCATCAATGTCTGGCGACTGCTGTAGGCCCCCAAATCAACCCCGAAATCGGTATCTCCTGACTCAATTCGCACATTTTCAAGGGGAATACCGATGGCTTCGGCAGCAATCATGGCAAACGTGGTATCCGAGCCCTGGCCGATTTCAGCGGAGCCCGAGTAAAGAATTACCGAGCCGCCGTCTTCGGTCAATTTGATTACCATGGTGCTGTGAGGTGTATCGGAGCGGTAGATGGGATATCCGGCGCCGGACACGAAAAACCCGCATGCCATACCGATGCCTTTACCCTTCGGAAGCTTGCCCTTTTTGGACTTCCAGTCCGAGCCTTCTTTGATGGCTTCGATACATTCTCTCATGCCGAAACTGCTCATACTCAAATCATTGCAGGACACATCTCCGGCTTCCATCATATTCATCAATCGAAAATCAAGGGGATCCATATTCAGCTCTTCTGCAATCATATCGAGCTGCTGTTCCCAGCAGGCCCTCGCCGCCACGCCGCCATGGCCACGATGAGCGCCACAGGCCGGTTTGTTGGTGTACATGCGATACCCGTCATATTTCATGTTCTGAAGCTTGTAGGGACCACCCAGAAGAGAGCCGGCATAGTAAACCGTGGCAATACCAAAGCTGGAATAAGCACCGCCATCCAGGTGACATTCGTGTTCAAGTGCCATGATGGTGCCGTCTTTTTTAACACCGGTGGTCATTTTATGCACAAATTGATGACGGGCCCGGGAAAACAGAAACACCTGCTCACGACTATAGTTCATTTTTACCGGTTTTCGGGTTTTCATGGATAACAGGCATGCAACCAATTCCATGGGGTTGGTGGCTGCCTTGATACCGAACCCACCGCCAATATAAGGCTTGACCACCCGTACTTTCCCGATTGGCAGACCCAGCACCATGGAAATAATGCGTTGCACGTAGTGGGGCGACTGGGTGGAAGAGTAAAGGGTAAGGTGACCGGACAAGTCATAGTTTGCCAGAACCCCCTGGGGCTCGATAAAAGCGGCATCCTGGCGTTTATTTGTAAACATGGTTGTTTTAATGATGTCGCATTCCTTGAATGCGGAGGCCACGTCACCAAATTCCTGATGCACTTCAGCGCAGATATTACCGGGATATTTTTCATGCAATTGCGGGGCGCCTTCAGCCATGGCATCTTTAACGGTCAGCAATATCGGAAGTTCTTCATAGTCCACCTTGATCAATGAAACTGCCTTGGTGGCGGTTTCCAGGTCGACAGCCGCCACAGCGGCTATTTCGTCGCCCACGTAGCGCACCCTGTCGCTGCAGAAAACGGTCTCATCATACCTTGCAGGGCTGACGCCGTAAGGGACCAGGCCGGCCTCTTTGGCGGTAACAATCGATTTGACACCCGGCAGTTTGAGTGCTTCGGAAATGTCGATATCCAGTATCTTGGCATGTGCCACAGGACTTTGAAGCATGGCACCGTGCAACATGCCCGGCATGGTCATGTCGTCGACAAATACGGCACGACCGGTCACCTTGTCCGGTGCATCGAGTCTTGCCGCTCGGGAGTTGATGACATCATATTCACTCATTTTATTTCTCCAGTAGGTGTTGCATGTATCACCTAAGTTGAGAGATTGTCGAGGTTGCCGCAGCTACAAGGAGGATGCTGTCTCGCGATAGTGAACTATGCGGTATGGCATCTGACGCCGTAGATGCGGTAAGTTCGGCGATCTCAACAGGTTTATTTGGACATCTCTTCACTGGCCGCCTGAACCGATTCGATAATCTTTTGATAACCGGTGCATCTGCACAGATTGCCGGAAAGCGCTTTTCGTATGTCGCCGTCCGTGGGGCTTGCATTTTTATCCAGCAGATTCTTTGCCGAGAGAATCATGCCGGAAGTGCAAAATCCGCACTGAACACCCTGTTTTTCCACAAAGGCCTTCTGAATCGGATGTAGCCCTTGTTCCGTTTCGAGACCTTCGATGGTCTTAATATTCTTGCCCGCAGCCTGCATGGCCAAGACCAGACAGGAATTGACCGGCTTGCCGTCCATGATCACGGTACAGGAACCGCAGTCTCCCAGTTCACATCCTTTTTTGGTGCCGGTCAATTCGAGCTGGTATCGAATCACATCCAGCAGGGTCTGGTTCGGCGTCACGGCCACCTCGTATTCTTGATCGTTGACGGTCAGAGCAATCAGTTCTTTCATGAAACCTCTCCTTTTACGTATTCTTTTTTGCTTCACCCAAAGCGATCTTGAGGGTTCTTTGGGTCAACACGCCCACCATGGCCAGCTTATATCCACCGCTGCCTCTGAAATCGGTTATGGGCAGACAATCAGTTTTGGTGGCTTCAGCAGCTTTCTCAAAAAGCGTCTGGGCCGGTTTTTCTCCCACAAGGATTTTTTCAGCCGCCCGGGCCCGTACCTGGATCGGTCCCACACAACCCAATATAACCCGGGCCGTTTCAATTACACCGCTGCCATCCAGGGCGATGAAAGAAGCCACATTCACGATGTTACAATCCTGCGCCTTACGGGCGCCTAGATTGAGGTATCCGGCACCGGCACCGGCAGGAGGCGTTTGAACCTGGATTTCAGAGATAAATTCGTCGACACCACACGCAGTCGCACCGGGACCCTTAAAAAAATTATCGATACCAACATTTCTCTCGCCATGACTGCTTTTCAGAATCAAGGTCGCACCATAGGCCATGAGCGAAGGAGGCAGATCGGCAGCCGGGCGGGCGGAACCGATATTGCCGCCAACGGTTGCCAGATTTCTAACCAGGGGAGACCCCAGAGCACCGGCACTGGCGCTCAAAGCACTGACATTTTCCTTGATGTCTTTTGCCTCAATCATGTCTGCCACGGTAAAACAGGCGCCGATCTTTACGAATCCATTTTCTTTTTCCAGGCCTTTCAGTGATCCGATCCGTGAAAGAGACACAACATGCTCTGGAGACAACAGCTTCTTCTTCATGTTGACCACGAGATCCGTCCCTCCAGCGATGGGTTTTGCCTTTTCACCATATTCCGTTAGGATCTGGCAGGCCTCCTCTTCGGTCTTTGGCTCGTGAAATTTGAATTTTGGCAATAACATTTTTTCTCTCCTGACCGTTTGTTCGACAGTTTATGATGGATGTTTTTCACAACGGCGTTGATTTTTATACGCCAGACCATTTGTTCACCTAAATGAACAAATTTCCTTTTTTACATGCTATCATCACACCAGTATATGTCAATAAATATTATGGACAGAAACATATCAAAAGCAATAAGAACTTAAATAACATAGCAATTACTGGCCTTACCCGAAGAATAATTCATCTTGACAGGGCCTCGGATGCTTTATATGTAAATGCAATACGTTCATTATACTGAACGCATTGCATTAAGAATTCCCCGCGGCAAACCATGGGGAATGCGCTTACTGTCACGGTTCAACAGAGGTCACGTTCTTGAAAAATAATTTAAACACGTCCGGGTATCATGCGCCCGCTGTCCACAGGGCTTTTGACATCTTGAGAGTTGTGGCAGAGTCACACGGTGAAATGGGAATCAGCACTCTTGCCAGACAGCTCGGCTTCAGCAAAAGCACCACCCATGGTCTTGTCCAGGCCCTGTTGACGGTGGGAGCCCTCGATCAAAGTCAGCAGGGGAAAAAATTTTTTCTTGGCCCGGCCGTGGCTGAGCTGACCTTTAGAAACTGGAACTACTTCAGAGTGGTGGAACATTCACAACCTCTTTTGGATAACTTGAGAGACCGTATCAATGAAACCATATTCTTAGGGGCCCTCAGCCATTGGCGGGGTCTGATCATGGCCACGGCAGAGGCCCTGAAACCCTTGAAGATTACGTCGCCGCCGGGCACCACCATTCCGCTCATGGCAGGCGCGGTGGGCAAGGTCTTTCTGGCTCAGCACGATGACGCTCACATCACCCGTTTGCTCAAGGAAAAGGACCTGCCGCAGTTTACATCCCGTTCAATTGTATCCAACAATGCCTATTTGGATGAACTGTCTCGTGTTCGAAAGCAGGGATATGCCCTGGACAACGAAGAATATTTACCGGGGGTGCGGGCTGTCGCCGTTGGTCTTGACAATCACAGGGGACTGCCTTTGGCAATCTGGGTTGTTGGATTTGCCGAGTCCATGAACGATAACGCCCTGCCCGGGATAATAACAGAGACCCTCAATGCAGCAAAAAAACTGCAGCAGGTACTCGATGGCCCGTCACAAACATGAAGGCAACACGAAAACTCTCCATGCAGGATCTCTTTCAACATGCCGAACCTTATCTCAAGATGAGGAATGATGCTGTTCACACCCGGGTTGCCCATGGCTATGCATTGCTTCTGCTCGAAAAGGAGGGCGGTGACCGGAACATCGTCGAACCGGCCATCATCCTTCACGATGTTGGGTGGTCGGTACTCAAACCAGATGACATCGGGACTGCCTATGGAGCCCGGGCTACAGGTGCAAAAGCACGGTCCCTGAATCGTATTCACGAAGTGCGGGGAGCCGAAATTGCCGCAAAGATCCTGTCAAAACTGGGTTGTGATGCAATAACCACCGGCAGAATCATTATAATCATTGAACGCCACGACTCCGGAAAGAACCCTGATACCATGGAAGAGAAACTGGTTAAAGATGCAGATAAACTCTGGCGGTTTTCAAAAATCGGATACCCGTATGAGTTGCAAAGACAAGCCGTTACCCATGCGGCAAGACATGCCTTTCTGTCCAAGAATATAAACGAATGGTTTTTTACCAGGACTGCAAAAGTGTTAGCAGAAAAAGAACTTGAAGCGCGTGAAAAAGAACTGTCTTAAAATTTTTTATCACGAAACCACGAAAGTACGAAAGTACGAAATCACGAAAAAGACCCTGAAGATTTTCGTGTTTTCGTGATTGTTTTTC
>JASJGV010000147.1:0-5844 GCA_033791325.1 Desulfobacterales bacterium
TAGCGGAACAGCATCTTCCTTGTAGCTACGGCAACCTCGACAATCGCTCAACTTAGGTCGTAATTGCATAGATTTAATTCAGCCCACTCTTTCTGCGGGTGGAGACTCAGGCCCGATTCCAGGCGCATAAGGGATTTATGATGACCGAAATACTTTACGGATATCACCCGGTGAGAGAAGCGCTTCGTGCCGGGAAGCGCAAACTGCTGGAGATCTGCCTGCCACAGGGCAAGACCTCTCCCAGAATTGAGGAGGTGGCCTCTCTGGCGGCGGCAGCTAGCGTTTCCATCAATCGGGTTCCCATGGGAAAAATCGAATCCATGGCCGCTACGGATTCTCACCAGGGTATCTGCGCATCGGCCGGCACATATATCTGGAGTGACCTGTCCCGGCTCCTGAAGACAGCCAAAGGAAGTGACCCCTTTTTATTGTTGCTGGATCATATCGTTGATCCCCACAACCTTGGAGCGTTGCTCCGAACGGCATTTTGTGCGGGGCTGGACGGTGTGATCATAACCAAGGACCGTTCCGCGCAGCCCACCCCCGCTGTTTCCAAGGCGTCGGCCGGCACCATGGAGCATATTTCCTTGACCCGCGTTACGAATATGGTATCAACCATAAAGACCCTGAAAGAATCCGGCCTATGGGTGGCCGGGCTCGACAAGCATACCGGCCAAAGCATTTATACCAGCAATTTGAAAGGACCGATGGCGCTGGTCATCGGCAGTGAAGAAAAGGGGATCCGTCCCCTGGTAAAAAAGCACTGTGACCTGATGATCGCTATCCCTCAGGTCGGTGATGTGGATTCGCTGAACGCTTCGGTGGCCGGTGGTGTGGTGATGTATGAGACCTATCGGCAAAGAGAAACCCAATTGAGACAAAAATCGAGGAAATCATGAAAATTACAATGACAGACGGCAGGCTGAATGTACCCGATGAACCCGTAATTCCGTTTATTGAAGGTGATGGCATTGGGCCGGATATATGGCGGGCGGCAAAGAGCGTCATGGACATGGCGGTTGTAAACGCCTATGGATCCCGCCGAAAGATCGCATGGAAGGAAGTTTATGCGGGTGAAAAAGGATTCCACAAGACGGGTGAATGGCTGCCACAGGAGACGCTCGATACCATTAAAGATCATGTCGTTGCCATCAAAGGGCCGCTGACGACTCCTGTTGGGGAAGGTATCAGAAGCGTTAATGTCGCTATACGGCAGATGTTGGACCTTTACGCCTGTGTTCGACCGGTCGCTTACATCGACACCGTTCCGAGCCCCATGAAGCATCCTGAAAAAGTAAACATGGTGGTTTTCAGGGAGAACACCGAAGATCTTTATGCTGGAATCGAATGGCAGGCCGGGGATGAGGACAACAAACGGGTGATAGCGTTTCTGGCGGATGAAATGGGTGTGACCCTTCAAGGCCACACGGGGATAGGTATCAAGCCTATCAGCGAAGAAAACACCAAACGCCTGGTTGCCCGGGCCATTGCCCATGCAATTGACAATCAACTGGCATCCGTTACCCTCATGCACAAGGGCAACATTATGAAATTTACAGAAGGTGCCTTTATGAAATGGGGTTATGAAGTTGCCAGGGAAAGATTCGGCGACACTGTCATCACGGAGAACGACCTCTACGATCAATATGACGGCCAACAGCCAAAAGACAAGATCGTCATCAAGGACCGGATTGCAGATATGCTGTTTCAGCAGGTATTGCTTCGCCCGGACGAGTTTGATGTCATTGCAACGCCAAACCTGAACGGGGATTACATTTCCGATGCCCTGGCGGCACAGGTAGGTGGGCTTGGGATGGCGCCGGGTGCTAACATCGGGGACGTGTGTGCTGTATTCGAGGCAACCCATGGTACCGCACCCAAATATGCAGGGCAGGACAAGGTCAATCCAAGTTCCCTGATTCTTTCCGGTGCAATGATGCTGGATTACCTGGCGTGGAACGAGGCGGCATCTGCCATCAGAACGGCGCTGCAGTTAACAATACGGCAGAGGACTGTTACTTATGATCTGGCACGGCAGATATCGGGTGCCAGGGAGGTGGCGTGCTCTGAATTTGCCAATGCGATCATCCAATCGCTTTAAGTTGTCAAATCGATCTTATGAATCTGAAAGTCACCGCCGCATCTCACAGGATGCTCGTGCGTGTATGGAATGCTTTCAAGGAAGCCCTGTTTCCCTTGACGTGTCTGCAGTGTGGACAATTTTATCTTCAGCGGCCCGGCTGGAGTCATTCGTTTAAAAGAGGTGTTTCTTTCAATGAAACGATCCAGGTGCCGCCATCGGCCGCACTTTTCGGCAGACTGATGGCACCCTATGTCTGCCCTGTTTGTTCGCAACATTTTACCCCTATCGAATCACCTTGCTGTACCTGCTGCGGTCTTATGTTCAAAAGCCGGGAAGGTACGGATCATGTTTGCGGGGAATGCCTCAGTTCAAGACGGTATTTCGGTATGGCAAGAGCTGTGGGTGTTTACGACCAGGCGTTGATGGCGGTCATTCACGGTTTCAAGTATGGCGAAAAAGTGGGTATGGCCGCACCTCTGTCCGTACTCTTGTTGAACGCTTACCACCACTTCTGGCATGACAGACCCATGGATGTGGTTGTTCCGGTACCGTTGTTTGGGCGCCGGCTTCGAAAGAGGGGGTTCAATCAGGTGTATCTGGCGGTCCGGTATTGGGAAGATCGCGAATGGCAAGGTGCCCGGCCAATACCCTTCACGGTTCAAAGAGAGGCGCTGCGACGGAGACGGCCCACGCCGCCCCAGACAGGTCTGGGACGCAGGGATCGCATGCAAAACGTGAAAGGCGCATTCGCGCTAGGCGTATCCAACAATATTTTAAGTAAAAGGATACTGCTCGTGGATGATGTGTATACCACGGGTGCCACGGTCAATGAATGCGCAAAGATCCTATTAAAGGAAGGGGCCGAGGCGGTGGATGTCCTGACATTGGCCCGTGCCATGTGAAAACAATGGAGACATTAAAACTTTCAAATCTCTCGGCAATTGAGGGTATTCAGCATCATATTTTTTCCAGGCACGGTGGTTGCAGCCAGGGTGACTATGCAAGCCTGAACTTGAGTCTGGGTGTCGGTGATGATATTGACGCGGTCCAACAGAACCGACGTATCATCTCGGAACACATGCAGACGGCATGTCTGGCTTTCTCGAATCAGGTTCATGGTACCCAGGTGTTGACTATAGACCGACAAAGCTTTTCCGGTGAGGTACCGGAAACCTTGCATGCCGGCACCGGCGATGCCATGATAACGGATGTTCCGGGTGTGGCCCTGGTTGTTCTGGTGGCCGATTGCCAGGCCGTCCTGATGGTGGACCCGGTCAAGGGTGTTATCGCCAATGTACATGTGGGATGGCGGGGTAATACCAACCATATCCTTTGCAGAACCATCACGGAGATGCACCGCCGGTTTGGTTGCGATCCTGTGGATCTTAGGGTCGGTATCAGTCCTTCCCTGGGTCCATGCTGTGCAGAATTCGTTAATTTTGCCAGTGAAATACCCAAGATGTACTGGCACCATAAAGACCGGCGGAGCCGGTTTGATTTATGGGCCCTGAGCCGGGAGCAGCTGTTATTGGAAGGTGTATTGACGGAAAACATCCAGATAAGCGGTATTTGTACCCGATGCGGAAAAGACAATTTTTTTTCCTACCGGGCAAACAGGATTACCGGTCGTTTTGCAGCCGCTATCCAGAAAGACACTGGATGCCGGATCATGTCCGGCATGACGGGTTTGGCTATTTAATTGCCGGGTTAATAATAAGGGTTGGAGGGTGGCTTAAAGCTGTGAGCAGACAGCGGCATCATGGCTTCCAGGCATTCTCGCTTTCCAGGCACACCAGAAAGATGAAGAACAAAGGATTTCTTGAACTGTTTTTGCCAAATGCCCAGGAGAAGAATGTAGGAGGACCGCGATGATGCCTTCCAAGGAATCACGGTTGTCGGCGACACAGATTTTATCAAACCGGGAGATTTGCCCGGGATATTTCCGTATGCGTATCGCCTGTGACCAGGTGTATCAGGATGCAATACCCGGACAGTTTGTGATGGTTCGTCTGGTCGGACAGGCGTCGCCTCTGCTTCGAAGACCTTTTTCAATTCATGATCTGATTTTGGAGGAGAACCGGGTAACCGGGTTTGATATTCTGTATAAAATCATCGGAGCCGGGACGGAGGCACTTTCCATGAGCCGAACCGGTGATATAGTGGATGTTCTTGGACCTCTTGGGAGGGGCTTTTCCACCAGGGGGGATTTGGGTCGTGTTCACATGGTGGCCGGGGGGATTGGTGTCGCCCCACTTGTTTTTTTGACCAATCACATGGTTCGACAGGGTCTGTCCAGTTCACAGATCACACTATTCATTGGCGGCAGATCCTGCGGAGATTTGTTATGCCTCGAAATATTTGAACGTCTGGGTATACAGATAAAGGTGACCACCGATGACGGCAGTGCCGGTGATCAATGTTTGGTTACCCAGCCTCTGGGGGAGGCTCTGCGGCAGCAGAAGCCGGAAATATTGTTTGCCTGCGGCCCCATGCCCATGTTGCGGGAGGTAGTGGCCATATCCAGAAAGGACAATATTCCCTGCCAGGTTTCCATCGAAACCATGATGGCCTGTGGTATGGGTGCATGTCTGGGCTGTGCCATTCCGGAACGTGATTCCAAAGAAAAATACCTGCATACCTGTATGGATGGGCCGGTGTTTGAGGCGGGGAGGATCAACATATAGGGTCTAGGGGTTCAAGGGTGATACAAGGGTCGGAGTGTGGCTATTAGCTTTAAGCAACAATAAATGACGCGCGAAGCGCTAATATCGTCCGATAGGACAGATGACGCAAGAAGTGCTAATGACGGCTCCAAAAGGCACCCTTACAATTCGCCTGGCGAATTTATTTTTGGTTTGACTTGACCCGGCGCCTATGTTAGGTCGTTTAAGTCCGAAATTTGTGACCAGACAAAGCTTCCGATCATCAAGGAAAGTGTTCTTTTTTCATGAAAAAGGAGACATATCGGTCCATACGGGAACTGGCCTACTACAGTAGTCTGGGGTTTTCCGTGGCACTTTCCATTTTCATCGGTCTTGGCATCGGTGTCTGGCTCGATGGAAAGTTTGATACATCGCCCTGGTTGACACTTATTTTTCTGGGTTTTGGTATCGCGGCGGCATATCGAAATATTGGTCTTGCCGTTAAAAAGAGTCGAAATTTGTAAATGGTTTTACGGTTTTTATCGTGAAAATTCAGGAGAGGATACTCAAGTTTGTGACACGGACGAACTGGGTGTTGCTGGTAGTAGCGAGCGCACTAGGTTTGGTGTTTCTGCCTATTGATTTTGCCAAGGGCATCCTATACGGCGGTCTGATCGTGACCATCAATTTTCACCTCTTGTCCCGGACGCTGAAAAAGGCATTGACGCCACCACATCTCTCATCCCACAATGTTGTTCTGGCAAAGTATTATTTTCGATTTTTTGTAAGTGGCGTTATTCTGTTGTTTCTTATCCAGGGGCAGTATGTAGAACCACTGGGTCTTTTTGTCGGGCTTTCCGTCGTGGTTGCGAGCATTTTCATGGCTACGATTCTTGAAGTAAGTAAACTTTTAATGAAGGAGGCAGTATAAGGATGGAGCATCCCTATCTTTTTTTAGTCAAGCTGTTTGAGCTTATCGGTTTGGGGCACTTTGCACATGTCTATCCGCAGGTCATTTATACATGGGTCGTCATGGCCATACTGATCGGTTTTAGTTTTCTTGCTGTAAAGGTCGTGACCCTGATCCCATCCAAGGGCCAAAACTTTTTTGAAATCCTC
>JASJGV010000148.1:0-3007 GCA_033791325.1 Desulfobacterales bacterium
CTGATCGTCAATAAATAACGCACGAAGTGCAAATTACAGCCTCAGGCGTAATGTCGTCCGATAGAACAAATGACATTCGAATAATAAATGACGCCGTAGGGCAAGAACGCCTAACAGTCTAAACCGCTAAAAGGCTAATCATGAATATATCTATAAGGGAACTGTTAAAGGAACGACACCTTGAAGCCTCGGCGCCATGCCGCATTGACATGGGCGGGACATTGGATCTGAGTACCTTTTATCTGCCCCTGAGGCCTTTCAGACCGTGTACCTTCAATATCGCTCTTGATATGCGGACAACGGTGACAATCAAACCGTGCCGAAAAGGAATCACGCGGATCAAATCCAGAGGATTTGAAACCACAGCTTTTCCGCTGTCTCAGGCGCCTTTTGACCACCCCTTGGGTTTGATGTTTTCCCTTGCCAATTATTTCGGTGCAGACGGGGTGGAGATTTCCATTGTTTCAGCCTCACCCCCCAGAAGTGCCCTGGGAGGATCATCATCAGCGGCGGTTGCCCTGGCGGCAGCATTTCAAGCTGTTCTTTCCACAACAGGGTCTGCCGTGACTCCGGTCCAGGAAACAGCCTTGCTGGCCCATGCTCTGGAGGGAAGCGTGGCCGGTGTTCCCTGCGGGCTTCAGGATCATCTGGCAGCTGCCTACGGGGGCATCCATGCCTGGTATTGGGACCGGGAAAGTGCTGCCCGGGTATTTCAAAAAGTCGCTATTGTTGAACCGGTCCGTTTCACTGAGATTGAATCACACATCCTGGTGGCCTATTGCGGGGTGCCGCATGTTTCCAAAGATGTCAACGGCCAGTGGGTCAGGCAGTTCATTGCCGGGAAGCATCGCCAGAAATGGGAGGAAATCTGCATCATTACCCAAAAATTTATTGATGCCATGATTGAGCTGAATTACAAGGAGGCGGCCCGCTGCATGAACAGGGAGGTGGTCCTTCGGCGCGAAATGACCCCCGAAGTTTTTGACGAGATGGGAGAGAAATTGAGGACATCGGCAATGGAAAATGCGTGTGGGGTACGATTTACAGGAGCCGGCGGCGGTGGATGTGTCTGGGCATTGGGGGCCATGGAAGATATTGACAGACTCAGGGGGATATGGGAAAACATTCTTCGCCAACGAAAAGATGCGCGAATACTTGATTCGTGTGTTGATCGCCGGGGAGTGACTGTTCGTGATGGTTGAGTTCATTGGGTTTATATAGAAACGTGCACGACTAACAAGAGGACAAGGTATGAATTTCCAAGATGTTATATTAAAGCTGAACACATTCTGGGCGCGAAAAGGGTGCGTGGTTACACAACCCTACGATCTGGAGGTAGGGGCCGGAACCTTTCATCACAATACGACATTGAAGGCGCTGGGACCGGAACCCTGGAAGGTGGCCTATGTTCAGCCATCCAGGCGACCCACGGACGGCAGGTACGGCGAGAACCCGAACCGGCTGCAACATTACTACCAGTACCAGGTTATCCTGAAACCTTCACCGCCGGATGTTCAGCAGCAATACCTGCAGAGTATGAAGGTCCTGGGCATCGATCCGCTGGAGCATGATATCCGGTTCGTGGAAGATGATTGGGAGTCTCCTACCCTCGGGGCCTCCGGTCTGGGCTGGGAGGTGTGGCTCGATGGTATGGAGGTCACGCAGTTTACCTATTTTCAACAGGCCGGGAGTGTGGAATTGTCTCCCATCCCCGTGGAACTGACCTATGGTCTGGAACGCATTGCCATGTATCTGCAGGGGGTCGATAATGTGTATGATCTCATGTGGAACGATACGATTACCTACGGCCAGGTGCATCACCGTCAGGAAGTGGAGCAGTCCACATACAATTTTGAAAAGGCCGACGTGAATATGCTCCTGGACCTGTTTGCCAAATTTGAGTCTGAATCGCAGAAAACGATTGCCATGGATCTGGTCATACCGGCCTATGAATTCTGTCTGAAGTGCTCCCACACGTTCAACCTTCTGGACGCAAGGGGTGCCATCAGTGTGACCGAAAGAACCGGGTATATAGGGCGTATACGGAACCTGGCCCGTCTTTGCGCCGAAGGGTATCTGAAACAGCGGGAAGCCATGGGGTATCCATTGATGCACTAAGTATTAAGCCATAAACCGCTTAGTGCTTACAGCTTATAGCTTAATGCTTATCGCTGAAGTAACCACAACCAATCGGGAGATGATCCCGAGAAAATAAGCGGCAACGCCGCGTTATATAAGATCTCGCAGCGATCTTATTAGGGGACACTATGGAGAAACTATTGCTTGAAATCGGTGCCGAGGAGATACCGGCTGGTTACATAGTGCCGGCACTGAAAGCCTTGTCTACAAATCTCAAAAACAAACTGAGTGCTGCCCGTATTGCGCATGGAGACGCCAGACTGTACGGTACGCCAAGGCACCTGGCCGTCATGATCGATAACGTTGCCACACGTCAGAAGACCATAACCACAGAGGTGATGGGGCCGCCAGAGAAAGTGGCATATGACGATGCCGGCAATCCCACTGTGGCCATTCAAAAGTTTGCTGAGAAAGTGGGTGTGGATATTAGCAAACTTAAGGTGAAAAAGACGGAAAAGGGTTCCTACGTGTGTGCCAAGGTTGTTGAACGGGGTCTGGCGACCCGAACCATTCTTAAGCAGATGCTGCCGGAGGCGATCCTGGCCATACCGTTTCCAAAAACCATGAAATGGGGTGAATTGAACATCACCTTTGCCCGACCGATTCATTCCATCCTGGCCTTGCTGGGATCTCAGGTAGTATCGTTTCAGTTGGGCAATATCAAGAGTGGTCGGACTACCTTTGGTCATAGTTTCATGCATCCTACCAAAATCAAAATTACTGAGCCAGATGCGTATGAGGAGAAACTGAAGTCGGTCCATGTGATTGTGGATATGGAAGCACGCAAAAAGGAAACCGCCCGGGAGATCGATGCCGCCGCCGCGGGTGTGGGGGGTAATATCCTGCCGGACGAGGAGTTGCTGGATAT
>JASJGV010000149.1:0-3067 GCA_033791325.1 Desulfobacterales bacterium
CCCCATAAGACCCGGAACCTACGACAGACGTGTCCGGGTAGTACGTTCTGCAGATAACATCGCCCTTAAGAGAAAAAAGGGTATTCCTTTCTCAAAAGAGAATTTAGTAGAGCTCAAACTTCTTTGTAATGAATTTAATATTTCTTATCCCTTGGGCAATTAGGGAAATCTATTGTGTCCGACATATTGATTACAGAAAACAATAAAGGAGTAAAACCCATCGTTTACTATTCGTTATCAAAAAACAATTCCCTTTATAAACAGATTAAAGCCTTACTCCTGCAACAGCTAATAGATGGTATCTGGAATCCGGGTGATATGCTTCCCAGTGAACAGCAGCTTGGAAAAAATTTCAAGGTAAGCCAGGGAACTATTCGAAAAGCCTTAGACGAAATGACTGCTGAAAATATTTTTGTACGAAAACAGGGTAAGGGCACTTTTGTTTCCAACCATTCCACAAACAGCTCTCTGTTTCAGTTTTTCAGGATAGTAGGTGATGGCGACAAGGAGGAGATCCTCTTTAGTAAAGGGGTTTCCCTTCGGCGCGGGGTTGCCAACCAGACGGAAATTGAGCGCTTGCAATTAAACAAAGGAGACAGGGTCATACGAATCAAAAGGATTCGATTCCTAGATGATACGCCTGCAGTCTATGAAAGTATATCCCTGCCAGTCAAGATATATCAGAAATTTGTAAAAATAGAGGATTTGCCAAATACATTGTATGCCCTGTATGAATCCCAATATGGGACAAAGGTAATGAAAATTGTTGAAAACCTCAGGGCAACGGCTGCTAAAAAAGAAGAGGCCCAAATGCTTGAAGTCCCTGTGGGAGAACCGATTCTTGCTATTGATCGAACCAGTATAGCCCTTGATGGGAGCCATGTTGAGTGGCGCCTGAGTTATGTCAATACCCGAAATCACCAATATATATCACAATTATAACCATTTTTCTTTTCATTGGGCAGATGACAGATGCAAAAACAGGGTGATAGCATATTTGCTAACTCCCTGTTTTTATGATGGTACCGAAGAGAAGAGTTAAACTTTCACGCCTACTGACCAGGCACCAGGACAATTTTAGCCGCAGCGGTCAGGCCTTTGTCCAGATCGGAGAACGCTTTTGCTCCTTCGGACAGAGGACGGGTTTCAACCCAGCTCAAATCACCGAGCAAACCTGTGTCCAATGCTTTAACAGCAGCTCTCACATCTGCTGCCGTATAACAATACACGCCCAGCAATGTAATTTCAAAAAGCGTAAGCTTACGAATATCCAAACTACCTTCTGAATCCATAAGGCCAATGTGGACCATTGTTCCGCCTGGTTTTACCGCAGCCATGGCCAGATCCCGGGTTTTTCCACCGCCGACACAATCCATAACAAGGTCAAAACTGTTATCCTGCCCGGTCTGTTCTGTGATGGGGTTGAACACTTTGCATCCCGTATGACTGGCTGCGGATTGACCGCGTAAATCGTTCGTTTCTGCCAGCAGGACATCATAGCACCCATACCCTTTCAAAAGCAGGGATACGAGCATGCCAATGGCGCCGCCACCGATGACCATTACCTCTAGTTCGGCCAGCGGACGAGAGGATTTGAGTCTGGCAAGGTTCAACGCATGAAGGGCCGTGGCTGTGGGCTCGGCAAGAGCGGCTTGGACCCAGCCAAGTTTATCCGGAATGGGGATAATATTTTGGGTGGGTATTTTCACATACTCGGCATATGCGCCGGCCAGTCTCATTCCGATCAGTTCCCGGTCATCACAGAAATTGGAAAACCCTGTGTCACAATAGCTGCAGGCACCACAGGTGATCAAGGGATTAATAACCACCCGGCTGCCTTTTTCAGGGCCGCCAACGATTGTGCCGGCCACTTCGTGTCCCAGAATCAAAGGCGGCACACGCCTCGGATCAAGCCCGTGATAGGCATGCATGTCAGACCCGCAGATACCGGTAGCTTCAACTTTTATCAATACTTCACCCGCCTCGACAATCGGATCGGGTTCATCTCGAAATACTACTTCCTTGGTATTGGTATAGACTAATGCTTTCATTTTATTCTTCTTTTTAAATTAAAATGTCATGTATGACAGCCTTATTTTGCTGTCCAGCCCCCATCCAGGTAAATGGTCTGACCGGTGATATAATCCGAGGCTGCAGACGCCAGAAAAATACAAACACCTTTTAAATCGTCCAGTTCACCATTTCTTCCGATGATGGTCTGCCTGGCAAGGGCATCAATTACCTCACTTTGTTTATACAAAGCCGATGTAAGGCCGGTTTTAAAAAATCCAGGACCTATCGCATTACAGGTGATGCCGCTCTCGTCCGCTGACCAGGCTTCGGCCATGGCACGGGTTAACTGCATGACACCGCCTTTGGCAGCACCATAGGGAACGCTATTTGGAAATGCCCGTTCAGATTGAAGAGAGGCAATATTAATAATTTTCCCCCAGCCTTTTTTCTGCATTCCAGGAATCAAAAGCCGGGCTAAAAAAAACGGAGCTTTTAAGTTGATGGCCAACGTTTTATCCCAGGTTTCAGTGCTGACCTCCTCCCAGGACTGACGCAGATTAATTCCAGCGGCATTGACCAGGATATCCGGTGCGCCGAAAAAGGATGAAGATGCTTCAGCTGTTTTGGTTAAGGCATCCAGATCAGACACATCACAGGTCAAAAAAGCGGCTTTTCTGCCAATCTTTTTCACATTCTGGACAGCGTCCGCCAATGCTTTTTCTTCACCGGGCAAGGCAACGAGTACCACATCTGCACCCGCTTCAGCCAGACTGAAGGCAATGGCCCTGCCAATTCCTGAACTTCCGCCGGTAACAAGGGCCACATGCCCGGTTAAATCAAACAATTGATCAATAATTTTCATGCTATCAAACTCCTTTAATACAAATATCTTGTTTTAAAAATATTTTTCCAAACGAATATTAGCTGTTTTGACAGCTGTTTTTAAATATGAAACACTTCATTTTGTGGTTTCGTTTAATCCCGGCTACAAAAGCCAGAGCGAGATGGAGGGTACGGCCATTATAAGTAAAACAACCACCAGCATGCTGAGAAC
>JASJGV010000150.1:0-4178 GCA_033791325.1 Desulfobacterales bacterium
CATTCGTTCTCCAGCATTAAAACAATTTAGCGCTGTATGAAATTCTGTATTCTGACTTCTGTCTCCTGAACCGCAACAGCGAGCGCATTCCCCGTAGGTTGCTGATGCTCGTCCACGTGAACCTCAATACGTTTCTGGACGAGTGTAGCCGTTTCTTCGATGGATAGTTTTTCAAAGTCCGCAAAGGGCATTTCATCAAGCACCTGGATGCGCATGTTGTGCCGGCCATGAAAATTGATGCTGTGTTTGGGCAGGGCATTTTTGGACCCGTTGATGGCGATGGGTAGAATGGGGATTTTCATTTTCTGGGCGATAATGAAGGCGCCCGGCTTGAACGGTTTTATGCGCCCGTTTTTGGATCGGGTACCCTCCGGGAAAAAATAAACAGAACTACCGGAGACGATGGTTTGCTCACATTGTTGCATCATTTTTTCAGCGCTCTCCTTGTTTCCGCGCTCAATTTTGATGTATTCGTTGAGTACCATGTTCCAGCCGATGAAAGGCAGTTTAAAAACCTGAGCCTTTGAAACCCACTTGAAATGAAAAAAGAGGCGGAATGCAACCAGGATGTCCAGCTGAGACTGGTGGTTGGATACCACCATATAGGTGACGTTTTTCCGTATTTTATGACGGTCCAGGACCTGGACGGACCAGGCCGGCATAACCCAGAGATATAGCGCTGCCCAGAAAGATGTGAGCTGATGCAGAAGTGATAGGCGCCTGTCAAATGGCCGGGTCAGGCACCAGATGATACAGGCAACAAGAAAAAAAAATGGACGTCAGGGCCATGAAAATGAAAAAGAGTATGGATATGATGCGATTGGTCATGGGAGACGAATATAGGAGATTAGGCATGGGGATGTCAATAGGTCTCGTTTACGGTGGGGCGGTGCAAAGACCCAACCCATCAGATTATAGATGATCAATCTGGTGGTGATAGGCTATGCAGATGATGAGGACATAGTCAAGGCCATGTGCGGATGGATTCCATAAAACATTGGTCCGGATTATCCGCAAAACCGTGGAAAAATATTATTCAAACGTGTAGATTTCATACAGGGTTTCATTGCCCAGCAACGCATCGATCTGTTTTTGTATTTCCGCCCTTTCTGTACCCTGCAGCCACGCATTCCAATAATAGACTGATTGCCATTTGGTAACCACCAGACTTTCCCCGGGTTTGTCAACCCGCTTCAATGTTTCCCCGGCGATATACCCTGGAACACCCATGGTAATAGATCGCAACTGGTTGAGGAGTACCAGTAATGCTTCTCTCTTTTCTTCGGGCACAGCTCTTTTGATATGAACCTTAATCATTATTTATCTCCTTTTGACTTTTTTTTGTCCTGCGGTCGAGTATGGTAAAGATTGCCGGCATCAGGATGATGCTGCCGAACAGGCAGCCTGAAATACCGATGACGGCGACAATTCCCATGCTTCTCAGACCGGGATAATGGGACAGTATAATGGAGCCAAAGCCGACGATGGTGGTAAGGGACGTCAGCACCACCGCTCTGCCTGTCTGGAACCACCCTCTCAGGGGGCTGTGGTAGTCCGGATGACGAAATGTGTTGGTGAAGTGAATACCGTCATCGATACCGATACCGATGATCATGGGTATTACCATGATGCTCAGAAAATTGAAGTCCACACGCAACAGGGCCATGAATCCTGTCAGCGCCGACATGCCGACAAAAAGAGGCAGTACCGAGAAAAAGAGATCTCTCAGGCTGCGGAAATAGATCCAGAGGATGGCCACGATACTCAGAATTGCCAAGCCCAGTGATGTTTTGAGATTCTGAAGGATCAGTTTTTTAAGATCACCCGTGAGGATGTTGGCGCCGGTCAAATGATAGGTGTCAGGCTTCACGCCTGCCTGTGACAGGTTGCGGATGAGCTTGTCCTTGAACTGGGTCGTATTCTCATACAACCAGAGATCCTCTGTAGGATGGATATAGATGATTGCGGTAAATTGCTTGTCTTTATGGAAGGTAAGGCGGTTTAGAATCTGACCTGCGGGTGATGTGCGCAGATGTGAGGGCAACAGCACAGATTGACTTGAAAAACCTTTTCCAAGTTGTTCGATATAGCGATCATACAGACCGGTGGACCTAAACCCGTATTTTTTGAGGGCGCTCTCAAGGTTTTGCCGTATCCGATCCAGGTCGAAGTCTTTTGGATGTGATTGCATCCATGCGATGTTGTGTCTCTGCAGGGCAGGTGACAACAGGAACTGGCTTGTGGAAACGATCTTGGATATATCGCCCTGTTCTTTCATGGCCTGTAGAGACCGAGCCATGGTTGCTTCGCGGTTCATGAGGTCTTCTTCGGAAGATCCGGTAATCGTTAACAGAACCGTGCCGGTAGATCCACCGAGCCAGGTGGTAACCTTGTCCTGCAACTGCAACACGCTGCTGTCGCTGGGTCTGAAATTTTTCAGGTTGTCATCGAACCCAACCTGAGAGCCGGCGATAACCAAGGTGCCGGTGCTTAGAGCGGTCAGAATCAACGTCCGTCCGGGGTGCTGTTTTATGGAAGTCAGCAAAGGGGTCAGAAAAAAACCGGCCAGGGCCGCCTTCCCATGAAATCGCCCGGTGGATGAGGTCCAGACAAGGCAGGCAGGCAGGAGCACCAGCATAGCCAGAAGACAGAATAAAATACCCGTCCCGGTTAATATGCCGAGCTCTTTAAATCCCTTGAAATCAGAGAGACCCACCGCATAAAAAGCCATGGCAGTGGTGATGCCACCGATGAATATCCCCATCCCCGCTTCCTGGAATGTGACTTTAAGGCGTGACTGTTCGTCCAGACACGCTATCTCCGGATCGAAAAATCGGTTGACGACATGGATAGCAAAATCGATGCCTAGTCCGATCAGGACACAGGCGAACAGACAGGTCAGGATGTTGAGATGCTGGAACAGAATACCGGCAAACCCGATGGTCCAAAGGAGACTCATGGTCAGGGGTGCAGTGACGAGAAGAAGAATCCCGGGGGTTCGAAATGACATGAAAAACAGGAGCATGATACAGACAAAGGAGGTAATCAGGGTGACCTTGATATCCAACCGGGTAATGGCTTCATCTTTGACGGCAATGGGATAGCCGCCAGTGTGTCGAACGTGGATGGCCGTTTCCAAAAAATCGAAATGTTTTGAAACGTCTCCCAACACCTGTTTTTCCACGTCATGGATATCCTGCATCAATTTTTTGCTGAAAGTGATGTTCTGTGGGGGTTCTGTGGGTGTCAGAAACATAAAATAGGTGCGTTTGTTTTCTGTCCGGTACAGACCGGTTTCATTGGGCCCGCCTTTCTGGTGGAAAGGAATTTGAAGTGTTGAAAATAGCAGGTCTCCCAGACCCAGAGGGTCTATGGCAATCATTCGTTTTCCTGCCGGACCCAGCGGCGTCATGAGGAGTTGCCGATTTTCGCGAACCTTTTGCTTGATATTTTCGTTTGTCAGAATTTCCGAAAATTTTTCCATGTTTTCTGCGGTCAGGAGCAAAGGGATATAGGCAAGGAGGGTGTCGAACATGTTCAGGAGCTGTCCGGGGTCCCGTCGATAATCCACCTTGGTAATCGCTGGGTTTCTGGCATACTGCCCGGCCAGGGTATCGAGAATTTCGATGATGACCGGCTCATCCAGGGTTTCATCCACTTCTATGACCGATATCAAAAGTGATTGAAAGCCGATTTCCTCGGCAACCTCAAAAAATCGCTGAACTTCCGAGCGGTCTGATGGAAGCAGGGAAAAGAGGCTCAAATTTAGCTTGAGCCGCAAGGCAGCCATGGCCGATATCACCGTGAGAACCATCGCTATGATGATAATGAACTTATGGAAGCGGTGGATGAATTGGGACATAATTTGCGACCTTAGTAAACCATTTGGTAATGTTTATCAGAATACCGTTCCGAAGCCGCTCCGGCAAATAACGTCAAACATCCGCTCGAACTTGCGACCAAGCGTTCGTAAGGAAGACCAGCGCCAGAAATTCAAGATATGATTGGCTGGTTAACAGTGCTTGATAGCTATGAATCCAATCCAACCCTCTGGTCTTCCTAACAATCGCTAACTCGGTTGAAGAACCTCGCGGCACGCTACGAGGATTCTTCTACCGCAAGGAATTCTGTCTAATTTAGATTCGCTCACTAACCCCGTGGCAAACTACGGGGTTAGT
>JASJGV010000151.1:0-5757 GCA_033791325.1 Desulfobacterales bacterium
AAGCGGCATGTAGTTTTCCCAGCAAATGACCGCACCGAGTTTACCGAGAGGAGTATCAAAGACCGGCAGGGTGGAACCGTCGCCAAATCCCCACACCAGCCTCTCAGATCCGGTAGGCATGAGTTTACGATGTTTACCCAGATAACCGTCTGGTGAAAAGAAAAGCACCGTGCAATAAAGCGTGCCGCCATCACGCTCGATGACTCCGATAACAAGGTGCACCTGATGATCTCGAGCCAACGTGATGAGCGTATCTACCTCGGGTCCCGGTACGTCCACCGAGCTTTCCCAATAACGCCGAAAATCTTCTCGCCCTTCATCCGAGCGGGCTCCGACCACGGCTCCAAACCCCATGCCACGGGGGTAAGCTGAAATAAAAGCTTCGGGAAAAACAATAATTTCCGCACCATTTGAAGCTGCCTCAGCAGTGAGTTGCGCTATCTTTTCAACAGTCTTCTCCCGATCAAAAAAGACCGGGGATGCCTGCACAACTGCTGCGCATACCGGGTTTCCTGTTTTTGACATCTTATTCTCCTTTATAATAAAAGTCGTATCGTACACACTGAATCCAAGCCCAAAATGCGCAATTCGACTGTTGCCACATTAATTGTTACCCATACTATTCTGTTCGCCTACCCGAAGCAACAGTTTCCAAAAAGTGCTGGAAGCACCAGGTGCATCATCCTTTTCTGGAAAATCTTTCAACCCGCACCCTGCTACAAGCCAAAACAATCCTTATATTGCCTTCAGCTCTAATACTTCGAGAATTGAGACAACCTGTTCATCAACAAAATTTTCGATTTATCATACGTGATGGACTCGTAAAAAGTCCATGATACGCTGAAAGATGGCTACGTAAAAACACAGATAAACAAGGAGTGGTACTTTTTTAGGTGCGAAGGCATACATATGGTATGTCGAGTGCCAAAAAAAGTGCCACGACGCAGTAGATCGAAGTTTTTACGACGCCATCAAGGATAAGAACGTTATGGCATCATTACTTGACATCCAACAACTCAATATTGAAGGCTATGATGGCAAACAGTGGAAGACCATTGTCAACAATATGGACCTGACCCTGAAGCAGGGTGAGGTCCTGGGCCTTATCGGCGAATCCGGGGCTGGAAAATCTACCCTGGGCTTAGCGGCGATGGGATATGCCCAGAGCGGCTGCCGGATTGCTTCGGGGTCCCTCCATTTTGACGGAATTGATTTGAAGACTCTTTCCGATAAAGAGAAAAACAATCTGCGTGGTTCACGGATAGCATATGTGGCCCAGAGTGCGGCAGCCTCCTTTAATCCAGCCCACAAGCTCATCGACCAGTTTGCCGAAGGACCTGTCCATCACGGAATCATGTCCCATGCGGACGCGGTAGAAAAGGCCATTGGCCTCTTCAGGCGACTGGATCTCCCGGATCCCGAAAATATTGGCTTTCGCTATCCCCACCAGGTGTCCGGAGGGCAGCTGCAGCGCGTCATGGTGGCCATGGCGATGGCTACTGACCCGGATATCATTATTTTCGATGAGCCAACTACGGCCCTGGACGTGACTACTCAAATCGAGGTTCTTGTGGCGATCAAGGATGTCATCAGTGAACTGAACACTGGCGCCATTTACATTACCCATGATCTTGCAGTCGTGGCCCAACTGGCGGACCGCATCATGGTCTTGAGATACGGTAATCTCGTAGAAGAAGGCCCGGCCTCCCAGATACTTGATTTCCCGAAAGAAGAATATACCCAACAGCTTCTTGCTGTCCGGTCTCTGGGAGATGATAAATTCAAAAAGAAAACAGATCCCAATGTAGTTCTTGAGGTACGTGATGTTTCAGCCGGTTATAAAAAAGGATTAAACATTGTCGAGGAAATTGATCTCAAGGTCAGACGGCGTAAGACAGTAGCGGTGGTCGGGGAGTCGGGCAGTGGTAAAACCACCGTGGCAAGAATCATAACCGGGCTCCTCCCTGCCAATGGGGGGCGTATTATATTCAGTGGTGAAACCCTGCCGGCGGATCTTAAGTCAAGAAATCTCGACTGTTTACGGCGATTGCAGATGATTTACCAGATGCCCGATGTGGCCCTTAACCCCCGCCAGAAAATAAAACGGATTATTGGTCGCCCCCTCTCCTTTTATTTCGGCATGAAGGGCAAAGAGGCTCGTACAAGAGTCGAAGAATTACTCGGTATGGTGGAGCTTCCCGCAAGCTTTATCAATCGTTATCCAGCAGAGCTTTCCGGTGGAGAGAAGCAGCGGGTCTGTATAGCAAGAGCCCTTGCCGCGGAACCTGATCTCATTATCTGCGATGAGGTCACCTCGGCCCTTGACCAGCTGGTGGCCGAAGAGATCCTGAAACTGCTTCAACGCCTGCAAGACGAACTGGGTGTTTCATACCTTTTTATCACCCATGACCTGGCAACAGTCAAGGCCATCGCCGATGAAATCGTAGTCATGTTCAAGGGTCGCATCGTAGAGCAGGGGATCAAAAGTGAAATACTTAAACCGCCGCACCACGACTATACCGAACTGCTGCTTTCATCGGTACCGGAAATGGATCAGAACTGGCTGGATAACCTCCTGGAACAAAGGGCCGCCTGACCCGAGCATTGCATTGTTTCTGCCCGACAATGGAGACAGACAGCCCATAAAGAGAGCGGTATCCGTAATATTACAAGATAAAGCAATGCCCTTAACCATTAATGAAATCGTTGCACGAGTGCCCCAATGGCAGGGGAAAGAAATCGATATTGAGCCACTATCCGGTGGAACTACCAACATCAATTACAAAATTATTGTAAGCGGATCTTCGTTTTTTGTGTCGATTTCCGGTCACAACTCACAATTATTAGGCATAGACTGGCACAACAAATTCTACAACACTTCCCTATGCGCGGAACAAGGGTTATCGCCAAAGATCGTGAAGCATTTTCCACACCAGAGGGCGCTTGTTCAGGAGTTTCTCCCATTTGCACTTTGCTCAGTTGAATCGCTAACGGATAGTGGTGTTCAGCATCGTCTTGTTCAGGCCTTGAAAGTGTTACATTATGGAGCTGATTTCCGGCAGGATTTTGATATGTTTTGCTTGATCAAGTTTTATGTGGTGACTATCACGGAGCAAGGACTTGCCCTTCCTTCAGAATATGCTGCTTACAATGAGAAAATCTTAAAAATCGGAGATGCTTTAGCTGCATACCGGGAGAATCTCGTGCCTTGTCACAACGACCTGGTGCCAGAAAATGTAATGGATACCGACAATCGTGTATTTCTGCTTGATTTTGACTACAGCGGCAACAATGATCCTTGCTTTGATCTGGGCAGTATAAGTGTAGAAGCAGGGTATGATGACACACAAACCAGAGAACTGGCAAAGGCCTACTATGGTCATGCAAGTGAAAATGTGACAGCTCGGATCCATTTACATGGCATCCTCGCTGATGTCGGTTGGTCGCTGTGGTCGGTGATTCAGGCGGAGATTTCTGACATTGCCTTCGATTTCATAAAATATGGCTTAATGCGATGGAATAGAGCTGGAAAAAAGATAGACTCAGATAAACCTGACAAGTGGTTGCATGGTCTGTTGTCAAAGTAATGCTGCCCACGGTAAAACTGGCAGCGAAAGAATAAACATCATAGCCGGTTTCTGACATGGCTTGAACAAAAGTGTTACTCAAGGCTACCTTGAGTCGTAATTTCTACAATTAATGCTAGGGTGGTCTTAAAATAACGGCTGTTATGGAATTTTTGTGATTCAGTGTTACTGTAATTCCTTGGATCTGGTGAAATACCGTGAATTTCCGCATGTTCACCGCTCGATCGGGCCATGGGAATGTACTTCTATAACCCCTTGAGGCAATGATGGAAATTGTTCAGGAACCGTAACCGGGAAAAGATACTTTGAATTCGATAAACGTAAAAGACAAACCGCTGTTACTCGATGGCGGCATGGGAAAAGAATTGCTTTTCAGGGGCGTTGAGGTTCCCAATACCATCTGGTCGGCCGGAGCCTTAATCACAGACCCCAAGGTTGTGGGACAAATACACCTAGATTACATCAATGCCGGTGCAGATATCATTACGACGAACACCTATGGACTCATTCGTCAGGAACTGGCAAAAGACGGTATTGAAGACCGTTTTACCGCCCTTAACACGCTTGCCTGTATACTGGCACTCGATGCACGTGAAAAATCGGCAAGAAACCCCTTGATCGCCGGTTCCCTCCCCCCTTTACGTGGCAGTTTTCGACCGGACCTCGTCGGGCCTGTTGAGGAAATCGAGTCACTCTACAAAGAACAGGCTGAAATCCTTGCTCCCCATGTAGACCTGTTTATTTGCGAAACGATGTCAAGCGCAGTCGAAGGCCAGGCTGCCGCCCGGGCCGCCTGCCGAACCGGAAAACCCGTCTGGGTAGCATGGACACTGCATGAGGATTGTTCCGGAAATCTCAGGAGCGGAGAATCTGTTAGCGACGCGGTTCGGGCCCTCGAGGGGCTGCCCGTCAGTGGCTACCTGGCTAATTGCTGCCCACCGGAAAGTATTACCCGGATTCTGCCCCAATTAAACAAAACCGGGGTGGAGTGGTTCGGAGGATATGCAAATACATTCGAACCAATTCCGTCCGACTGGACACTTGACGGTACCGGGGAAAACGACGGTCTGCTATCCCTCCGTACTGATCTGGACGACAAGAGTTACGCTACTCATGTAAAGGATTGGTTGGCGGCAGGTGCCACCGTTGTTGGCGGGTGCTGCGGCACAAGACCTGGGCATACTGAACATATGCGGGCAATAATTGACAGTATGTCAACATCATAGAGATTCATCATTCCAGGCCCTGCCGGCTGTTCACAGAAAGTGGTGTGGAAGAGCGTTAGAACATACTAAAATCGGGCGGGCGTCGTAGCTGATCAGTTGCAGATCTGATCAAGATAGTCAATCAGTGTATTGATAGTAATATCGAGGTTCTCTTTGGATTTATCCGAGGTGTACATGACGCAGGCGCCCAAAAGACCTGAGAAAATAACCTCCGTCACCCCGGCGGTATCCACCTCCTTTTTCAACATCCCTGCGGCGGACTCTTCATCCAACAACCGTTAGATCATTGTTTTGAATTTTTTTATGCCCTCATTGACGGCCTCGGCCAGATGAGGACGTTGATCACTCAGCTCCACCGTGAAGTTCACAAAAATACAGCCGCCCGGTAAGTTTTCACTGTCCGTAAGATAACGATCCCGGTAATTCTCAAGGATTTTCTTGATCTGGTCGATGGGTCTCTCGATGTTACTCAGCCCTGCCAGATTACGTTCCCGCCATATTTTCTGGGCCTGCAGGAGTGATTCAAAAAAAAGCTGCTCCTTGTTCTTAAAGTGGTTGTAAAGCCCTCCTTTCGAAGTTCCTGCCGCCTGGATGATATCTCCTGTTGAAGTAGACAGATAGCCTTTAGTGGAAAATTGTCTGAGTGCTTCGGTGATTATTTTTTCTTTGAGTGTCATGGTATGACCTTCCACTTCATTAACAAGAAAAGCAAGGAGGGAGACTAGTCGGTCTCCCTCCTATAACAGGAGCATCACATTGTTTCAGTAAAAAATTGGTTAACACCACTGCCGGCTCTTTCCTGTCAGCCCTCTGGCACAGGTTTTTAAGAACTCCTGCTACTCTATCAGAAAAGAATTGGAATCAATAACAATCGGCCGGGTATCCATGGCTGAATACATCTTGGCGAAACGGAGTGTTGTTGAAGTATTGTCTTGTATGAGGTC
>JASJGV010000152.1:0-3606 GCA_033791325.1 Desulfobacterales bacterium
CAGAATTTCGTAAAGCGCTAAATTGTTTTCATGCTGGAGAACAAATGAACAACACAAAAGAATTACCAAACTATTTCGCAATCAGCTTCTTTAAGCGTTTCAGGGTCTCCCATTCGAATGGTTCTTTTTGACATGGTAAAACGGCATTGTTGGTGAATACAGGATCCGATGCCAGATCATAGCGTGAAGATGCAACGGCTTCTTCCCAAAGAGCCGTGTGGGGGATGGGTGTATAATAGGCCATGATCGGCAGCACACCCGCCGATTTTACAGCCATAATGGTGTCGACAACATCTGAAACCGATTGCCCCGGAAGCCCCACAAGGATGTAGGCACCCACTTGTTTTTTCTGAAAACCGGCATCTTTAAGGGCTTGGACACATCTGAAAAATTCTTCCTGGGTAATTTTTTTATCCAAATGGCTTCGGTCTTCGAATGCGGCTGTTTCAACACCCAGGCGAATGCTTTCAAACCCGGAAGCATACATCAACCGGGCAACTACCGGCGTAACTTCCCGAACATGCAGGGCATTGGGGGTGTGAAATCGAACAGGAAGGTCGGCATCCATGATACCTTCCAGGATCGGAAGAATATGGTTTCCAGCATTTACCAGGAGGGCATCGTCGTAGAATGCAAAGTCCACCACACTGTGTGCCCTGTGCCAGTACCGGACCTCCTCCACCACCGACCCGGGGCTTCGCCGCATACGCTTTGGGTTTAAATAAGGGGAAGCACAGTAGGCGCATGAAAAGGGACATCCCCTGGAGGTGAGAATCGGCACATAGGGTATCCAATGCTGAAGATCGAAAGCGGGATAGGGATAGGTATCGAGGTTTTCGGGATCAAAACAACGTGTCAAGGCCATCCCCGTGGTATCCGCCACCAGATCAAGTATCCTGCCCTCCCCCGGTCCCGTCACCACAAGATCGGCACCACTCTGTTTGCATGCGTGCTCCCGGCACAGGCTGGCATAGACACCTCCCAGCAAAATGGGGCTATCTGGAAAAATCTCCCTTATTTGCTGAATCGCCTCCTGAACACCGGGATACCAGTAGGTCATCAGGGACGTCACCATCACGGCATCGGGCTGCGGCATACTGGAGAGGTCTTCCCGAAACCATTCCAGGGATATCCCGTACCGCGAAAAATGCCGCGGCACGTCTTTGAGCCCGGCCGGTCGGGGAATTCTGGTTTTCAGATACGCGCCGCGTCCACGTCTTTCTCGTGTTCCCGATGCCTTCGACCTGGGGTGGAATCGGTCCAGGCAGTCAACATAGGAAATGTTGGCATCGTGAGCTCTCAGAATGGCTGCCAACTGCAGCAGACCTAAGGGTTTTGCCCAGAAATCATATGCTGCAAAATCATGAATCCACGGATTGATGAACAGGAGGTGGGGTTTATCTTTTTGCACAATACCGAGTATTGGGGTTGTAGGTCATTTGAGTTACTATCAATATAACTTTACTCTTAGAAATGGGATCCAACGGCTCAATATAGCCCTTTCGCGGTTTAGGCTGTAGACTGTTAGGTGCCTTTTGCTGACTGCTATCAGCATCCCTCAAACCCTCCAATCCTCAGACCCTTCAACCCTGCTTTTCCAACCCTTGTACCCTATCTTTTACTTCCCTCCGCAAAATACGCCATGGATGTCTTTTTCAACTCTTTGCGGCTGAAAAGGAGGGTGTACTCCGTTACATGGGCTTTTTCCGACATCTTGTGCGCAATGGATCGGCAAGCAACCTCATCATTGGCATGCACCATGGTGTAAAGATTATACGGCCAGTTGTTGGCCGGGTCTCGGCGATAACAGTGGGATACTTCCATGAATGCGGCAAATATCTCTCCGACTTCCTCTACACATTTTTCATCCACACACCAGGCTACCATGGCATTGGCCTTGAACCCGGAACGCTGGTGCCGGATGGTAGCGCCAAACCTTCGGATAACACCCCTGTCACAGAGGTCTTTGAGTGTCTGGAGCACCAGATCCTCTGAAACACCCAGCCTGGCAGCGATCTCACTATAGGGGTGCGGGGACACCGGCAAATCGCCCTGGACCGATGCAATCACCTGTTTTTCCAAATCCGTCAGCATGGCGGAATTTAAAGGACAGGCAGGAGAAAAAGTCAAGCAATAATAAAATCACATGGCGATTTTATTATATGCAGCTGCACCGCTCGAATACCATCAGCTGTGAACAGAACCTAAAACATAACACTTAAAACTTAAAACCTCCCTTTTTAAATGGCCGACGAATCCCCAACAACCGAATATTACGCAGAAACAGGAGTTGATACCCCCAGAAACTGAAAATATAAAAACCAGCAAAACCAACAAGCCCCCAGAGAAAGGCAGGACGCCAATTTTCTCCCAGCACCCAGGCGATGAAAACACATAGCAGGACCCAGACCAGAATGCGACGGATGACCGTTGGATAGGCTGTACGCATGGTATACCAGAGGTCAATGATACCATACAGGGCAGCGACAAGCTGCACACAGATGCACATTCCGAGCATAAAAAAGAGGATATTAAGGAGGATGTTCATGATGCGTCCCCATTGGTTTTTACTGATATTAAGGTAATGCTACATTGTCATTTATCACCACTGTCTTTGGCTGCTTGCCCCATCAATGTCACCACACCTTTATCCCCATCCACACGCACACGACACCCTGTATGGATAAAACGGGTACACCCGGGTAAATCCACCACGCACGGCATCCCGAATTCTCTGGCAACCGTTCCGGCATGTGACAGGTAACTACCGATTTCCACCACTGCCGCGCCGGCCGTCAAAAAAAGGGGCGTCCAGGCAGGGTCCGTATACGGCGCCACCAGAACTTCTCCAGGTTTCAGCTCCACATCGATGGACGGGTCCATGATGACACGCGCCCTTCCCTCATAACAGCCCGGTGATGCCGGCTGCCCTGCAAACATATCATGGCTGCCTGCATCAGACAGGCTGTCGTCCGCTGCGGGTGACTTCAGTTTGACATTGATGGTCTTTGGCGGGCTTGTTCTGGACAGGCGGATATGCAGCATGCGCCGCTCCCGTATCAGCTCTTCCACGTCCGCCCACCCAAGACTGCCTTGCTGCAATCTCAAAGCCTCCTGCAGACGAAGATAAAAAATGTCTTCGCTGCAACGCAGTTTTCCCTCCGCCATAAATACTTTTTCCATCTGAAGGATTTTCTTTCGTACAGCATAAAATCCCAGGGTGTGGTAAAAGCGGCTGTTTTCTCTGGTACGCGAAATATACTTGGTCACTTTCACCAGACGACGAACAAGATACCATCTGAAAGGGAAAACCCGTTCACCCGCAAGACCTGTCAGGCCATTTTGTATTTCTGTTTCAAGATCGGAACGGTTTTGGGTGATACGCCTTTCGTGTTCCCCGGGATCGGTCTCCATGAGCATGTAGTTGCGAATCATCCCCAGAACCGGCGTCGGGTTCTCTTCCCAGCGAAGTGATTGCAGCTCCAGCTCTTTTAGCCCGCGATGCCCGTTTTTTGATAAAAAAAGTCCCAGCATATTTCGGAATTGCTCTGACTCAGGCATTGCATCGAGAGCGGTCAGGATGTTTTCGGGCTTTTCCTTTTCAAA
>JASJGV010000153.1:0-5682 GCA_033791325.1 Desulfobacterales bacterium
GAACTCGTTCTTCATGAAAGGACACGTATATTCAACGATAGTAGGGGATATCGACTCCTGGGCATCATCAGCCCTATCCGTAACGAGAAAGGTTGTTCCACGGATGACTGCCACGTCCACCCCCAGGACAAGAAAATTCTAGGGGCTCTGGACCTGGTGGTCTCTCTTAAAGAAACAGATGCATCCTTGATTCACCTTCAGCGTGTTAATATCAGCGTTTCCATATCTGTTTTTCTACTCACCTCCACTATCATTTTTTTCTTCGTGTTAAGGTTTGTAAATCATCCCATCAAAAAACTCATCACCCGAACCCAGGACATTGCAAAAGGTGACTATGACAGCAAAGCTCAGCTGTCACAAAAGGATGAAATGGGTCAATTGGGAGATGCCATCGACAAAATGGGTACCGAGATCGCCCATAAGGAAAAAGCACTCAACATGCAGCGGGATGAATATATGCAATTGTTTGAACAGGTGCCCTGTATCATTACGGTCCAGAATCGAAACTACAAACTTCTGCGCTACAATAAAGAGTTCTCGACCCGATTCGACCCCAAACCTGGTGATTTCTGCTACCACGCCTACAAAGGCCGCTCCGAAAAGTGCGAGCGCTGCCCCGTTGAATGGACCTTCGCGGATGGCAAATCATACTCCACGGAAGAGACCGGTGTTGACAAAGACGGTACCATCAAACACTGGATCGTACGCACATCGCCTATCGTCAACGATAAAGGTGAGGTTGTTGCCGCTATGGAGATCTCCCACGATATTTCCGAACACCGGCAACTTGAAATCGACCTGGAACGGTCCGAGAAAAAATATCGCGCCATATTCAACAATATACCGAACACCGTGTTTGTACTCGACATCAAAACCCTAAATATCCTGGATTGCAATATGAGTATTGAGACCATGTACGGATTCACGGCGGAAGATGTCATCGGCAGATCATTCATGGATCTGTTCCGTGAAGAAGAAAGGGAACATTACGCTTCCAAGCTAAAGACAGCCTCCGTCATAAATCAGGCCAAGCATCTGGCCAGAGACCACAGAGAGATTTTCGTCGATATCCGTATCTCTCTTTCAGAATATTCCGAGCAGGAGGTTCTACTGGTCACCACAAGCGACATCACCAAACGCCTGGAAGCGGAACAACAGTTGATCCAGGCCAGCAAAATGGCCACACTGGGTGAGATGGCCACGGGCGTTGCCCATGAACTGAATCAACCGCTGTCCGTCATCAAGACGGCCAGCAGTTTTTTCATCAGGAAAATTAACCGCGGCGAAGCCATTGAAAAAAAGATCCTGGATACTATGTTGGTGAAAGTGGACAGCAATGTTGACCGGGCTGCCCGGATAATCAACCACATGCGGCAGTTTGCCAGAAAAACAGACATGGCCATGGAGAAAATATCCATCAACGATGTCCTCATGAATGCATTCGAAATTTTCAGCCAGCAGCTGAAAGTCAGAGGGATAGAGGTGGTCAAGGATATGCATCAGGCCTTACCCAGGATCCATGCCGACCCGAGTCGCCTTGAACAGGTATTTATCAATCTCCTGCTAAATGCCAGGGACGCCATCGAAGAAAAAATGTCTGCATCAGCTGCAAACCGGCCCGGTCATGAAGAACGGATTACACTCAAAACCTACAAAGATGGAAACCGAGTCATGGCCGAGGTCTGTGATACAGGTATCGGCATTCCAAAGCATGTTGCGGACAAGATTTTCGAACCTTTTTTCACTACCAAGGAAGTAGGCAAGGGTACCGGCCTAGGTCTCTCGATCAGCTACTGCATAGTCAAAGACTGCAGGGGTATGATCAAGGTCATGCCAAACAAGGACCAGGGAGCCTGTTTTGTCGTGTCGTTTCCGGTGCCAAAATAACTTAAGGGTACAAAGGGTACGAGGGGGATACAAGGGTTGGAGGGTGGCCGAAAGCTGTGAGCAGACCGCAACATTCCTGCCTCCCAGCATTTAAAGATAATGAGAGATGACCAATGAACACATCCCAAGACAAGAAAAAAATTCTCCTGGTGGATGACGAAGAAGATATTCGTGATGTTCTCAGGATAACATTGTCGGATATGGGATATCAGGTGCTGACGGCAGCAGATGGCAAAACAGCATTGAAAACCTTCCTGTCCGAGATGCCCCCCATTGTTCTGACCGATATCAAAATGCCCGCTATGGACGGTATCGAACTCCTGCGGTGTATCAAGCGTGAAAATCCCGAAGCGGAAGTCATCATGATCACCGGCCACGGTGACATGAACCTGGCCATAAAAAGTCTGAAACATCGCGCCACCGATTTCATTACCAAACCCATCAACGTGGACGCGCTGGAAATTGCCCTGAAAAGAGTCGAAGAAAAGATTACCACCCGCAAACAGCTACAGGAATACACTGAAAACCTTGAACGACTCATTCGTGAAAAAATCGAACTCCAGGATAACCTTTCAAACCTGGGTCTCATGGTAGGGTCTATTTCACATGGGATCAAGGGATTGTTGACGGGTCTTGATGGGGGACTCTATCTTCTTGGATCAGGTTTGAAGACCAAGGACCTCGAAAAAATCGAAGAAGGCGGCGATATTCTTAAAATGATGGTGGAACGAATCCGTCGAATGGTAAGTGATATCCTGTTCTACGCAAAAGAGAGAAATCTGAGACGTGAGGAGGTGGACATTCTCATCTTTGCCAATGATGTGATCCGGGTTGTTGAACCCAAGAGCAAGACACTGAACATTGCGTTGATAAAAGATTACAACTTCACCGTAAAAATAAATTATTTCGATGCAGGCTTTGTCCACTCAGCCCTCATCAACATCCTTGAAAACGCCATCGATGCCTGCATCAAAAACAACCAGAAAAAAAATCATAAAATAGTGTTTTCGGTCAAGAATGACAAAAAACATCTTTTCTTTATTATCAGTGACAACGGTATCGGGATGGACATTGAAACCCGTGACAATCTATTTTCACTTTTTTTCTCTTCAAAAGGCCGCGAGGGTACCGGATTGGGGCTCTTTCTCTCACAAAAAATCATCGTTCAGCACGGGGGGGCCATCAGCGTGGATTCTGTTGTGGGAGAGGGGAGTCGGTTTACAATAAAAATTCCAATTCTAAAGAAAAAGCCATCACAATAATGCCTTTATAGTCCAAGCTCTCATCGGCGGTTTTCACCTCATGGGCGCGGCTGACAAGCTGCTTCAGTTCTAATGCAGGTACCCTTTGATGTAACGCTTCATTTCCTTTTTCACTTAATCCCATATTTTTTCATTTTTCTCCACAGCGTCGACTTGTCTATTTCCAGGAATTCTGCAGTGTTCCCACGGTGGCCCCGATAGCGGTCTAACGCTGCAACGATGGCATCTTTTTCGGCCTTATCGAGTTGGGGGGGAGCAGAGTGGCGCTCTACGGCAGTATTCTTGACAGCCCCATTCTGGATGTCCCGCGAGAGGTGCTTTGTTTTGATCATATCCCCGCGGCACAATACAAATGCATATTCGATGATGTTCTCCAATTCCCGAATATTCCCCGGAAAATCGTATCGCATAAGGATATTTAGTGCGTGATCGGACATCCCTTTGATCTCCTTGCCCTTGAGTGCATTGAATTTCTGAATGAAGTTCTGAATCAAAAGAGGGATGTCTTCACAACGGTTGGAAAGGGGAGGGAGTTCGATATTGATAACATTGAGACGGTAGTACAAGTCTTCACGAAAAACCCCCCTTGCAACGAGTTCGGATAGTGTCCTGTTGGTCGAGGCGATTATGCGCGCGTCAGTTTTCATGGTAGATATCGCCCCGAGTGGTTCGTATTCTTTTTCCTGCAGAAACCGCAGCAGTTTCACCTGGAGTGCTGTCGAAATATCGCCGATTTCATCCAAAAAAAGAGTACCACCCGCTGCGCGTGCAAAGCGTCCGGGCTTGTCCTTTTTGGCTTCGCTGAAAGCACCTTTCTTGTAGCCAAACAGTTCGGACTCTAAAAGTGTGTCCGGTAATGCGGCACAGTTTACAGCCACGAATTCTCCCTTTTGTCCGCTCACATTGTGAATTGCCCGTGCAAAAAGTTCTTTGCCCGAGCCACTGGGACCCTCGATGAGGATGGTACTGCCGCTAGTGGCAATATCCGGCAGGATATCAAAAATTCTCTGGATAGCGTAATTTTTACTGAGGATATCTTCAAACCGGTACTGTTTGTTAATGTTCTTCCGTAGTGTCTCCACTGCGGTAAGATCCCTGAAAATCTCCACCCCGCCGATTGTTTTCCCTTGGTTGTCCATAAACACGGAGGTACTCACACTGGCGGATATGCGGTCTCCCTGGCTGGTTAATAGATTGATAGGAATATTAATACCCTTTTTTCCTGTCTGTATGGTTTCGCCCAGCGCACAGGATGTCTGACATATGTTGGCCCTGAAAACATCAAAGCATTTCTGACCCAAGGCCTGATCTCTGGATACACCTGTGATGGTTTCGGCGGAGCGGTTGAAATAGGTGATGTTGAAATCGAGATCAATGGTGAACACACCGTCGGCAATGGAGTCGAGAATGGTTTCAAAATGGGTATTTTGTTGTGTGTTTTTGCTAAGGGGTTTTCTTTTTGAGTCCACGGTTTTTCCTCTTTATACACGTTGGTTTACAAATAATAACATATTGTAAAATTGCAATACAATGCAACAATAAATTGCAAATTTGCAATTATAACATATTTACTTCTCTATCCCTATATTTTTAACTAATTGAAATTTAACTAAATACATCAATTAAAGCCATTTTTATCAATATGGCATGTCCTGTGCTTAGATATAATGTTAAGCTTTTTTGAATGTGCAGACTGTGGTCAAGGCCAGGAGGGAGAAGTAAAATGAAAATGGCTATTCCAGTGTTTCATACAAAGATTTCTCCTCGTTTCGATGAGACACAGGGGTTTGTTTTGCTGGAAACTGAGAACGCCAGTGTCGTCGCCAAGGAAAATCTGGCCACAAAAGGGTGGTCGGTCATTGAGAAGATGAAACAGCTGGTGGAACTGGAGATCGACACACTTATCTGCGGTGGGATCGATCGTGCTTCCATGCAATATTTGAGCTTTAATGGTGTCAAGGTATATTCCTGGGTTACGGGTGAGATAGATGATGCGGTTGTCTGCTTTCTAGATAACAGAATGAAACCTGGGATTATTTTGGGTGAGCAGGGAAAGATGAAAGGGCGCTGGCAGTTTTGCAATGGCAGGAATCATTTGTGCAATATGTTCCAGAATGAATTTAATGAAGGGGAGGTGAAGACGATGCCCAGAGGTGATGGAACAGGACCCAAGGGACAGGGACCGCGTGCAGGAATGGATCGCGGAGGCTGTAAGACGGGAAAAAGGGGCCGTAGCAATGACCAGAGCAGAGGTCAAGGATTTGGCCAAGGTAGAGGTGTTGGATCCGTTCAAGACAAAGGTGGTGGCGTAAAAGAACGCAGAAAAGGAAATTTTGAATAGCCAGCCCGCAGGATGAATCGAAGCGGACATGAGAGGAGGTCAGACGATGCCGGGGTATCATCAAACAGGTCCTTCGGGTTTTGGACCGATGACAGGTAGAGGTAGAGGTCTTTGCAAGACAGGTAGAGCCGTTGATGAAACAGGAATCACCGGCAATGCCGGTTTTGGTCGAGGAGTGGGGTTTGGCCGTGG
>JASJGV010000154.1:0-5937 GCA_033791325.1 Desulfobacterales bacterium
GGGAAAGCGAAGAGCAGATCGGAAAACCGCATAATGGACTCATCCGTCCATTTCCCGAAATACGCCGCAATCAAGCCCAGGAAAATTCCCGCTATCATACCGATAGCAACTGTTGCCAGACCCACGACGATCGAGTTGACAGCACCCACCATAACCCGGGACATAACATCCCTCCCGTACTGGTCCGTACCCAGAAGATGGCGAAAAGACGGCGGCTCCAGCCGGTGACCGGGATTCATTGTGTTGGCCTCATAAGGCGTCCAGACAAGACTGATGGCCGCTGTCAGAACAACCACGGCTGTTAACACAAACCCGCATCTGAAGTTAAGATTTTTAAAATGCTTCTTCATCTTTCAAGTCTTATTCTGGGGTCAATCACAGCGTACGCCATATCCACGAGAAAGTGAACAATGACCACCGCCGCTGCCATAAACAGGACGATTTCCCGAACAACCGGTAAATCTCTTTGTCCGATTGCCTGGAAAACCAGTCGCCCAAGCCCGGGCAGGTAGAAAACATTTTCGATGATGATGGCGCCGGCCAACAGCTGACCCATCTGAAGCCCGAGAATTGTCAGTACGGGAATAAGCGCATTCCTCAGGGCATGCACATACAGAACGGTTCTTTCTCGAAGCCCCTTTGCCCTGGCAGTGCGGATATAATCCTCTTGCAGAACATCCAGAACAGATGAACGCGTTACACGGGTGAGAATGGAGGCACGAACGACACCCAGGGAAAAGGCCGGCAAAAGCAACGACTTGAGGGAAC
This sequence comes from Desulfobacterales bacterium, assembly GCA_033791325.1. Lineage (GTDB taxonomy): Bacteria > Desulfobacterota > Desulfobacteria > Desulfobacterales > B30-G6 > B30-G6. Next base: position 769 of record JASJGV010000154.1, read on the forward strand.
CCTGAAAATCTGTCAACCAGCCTGGGAATCCCCCCGCAGGGAACAAGCCTAATTTAACGGAAAAAAAAAGGATCAACAAAATCCCCAGCCAGAATTCAGGTATTGCCAGGCCCAGCTGTGTAAAGGTCATCACCGAAACGTCGCCGGTTCGATTCTGGTGCCGTGCTGCAAATATCCCCAGGGGCAGAGAAATGGCCACGGCGATTATCATGGCCATGAGGGCCAGTGGGCCGGTGACGGCCAGACGGGAAATGATCAAATCGAATACGGGCACATCATAATGGATGGAACGACTGCCGCTACCGGAAAGAGTACGCCCTATCCAGTCCATATACTGAGACCAGAAAGGTTGATCGAGACCCAGTTCACTTCTCAGATTGGCCAGGGTCTCCGGGGTCGCATGAATACCCAGGATAATCTGGGCCGGATCACCGGGCAAGACAAACAGAACCGCAAAAACAATCCATGAAACCAGGAGCAGAAGAATGCCGAGAGTGAAGATTTTTTTGATGATATATTTTGACATATTATATCGATCAAATCCTAAATTCGAATACCAAAACACGAAACAAATGTTATAACGTTCCGAAACCACGCCTGCAAATAAACGATCGTAAGGAACACCAGCTGTAAAATAGAATGTCTAAATGACAAAACAGGGTTCAGGAAAATGTTTTATATGGCTTGTTTGGTACATTGGAATTTGGGTCATTGGGAATTGTTTAGGATTTCGAGTTTCGTCCTTCGAATTTAACATAAAAGAAACACGCTATACAATTTTAAACAAAATCCTATTTTTTCAGCCACACCTGTGTGCAATCCAGAGCCACGGTCGGATAGTTCTCCCACCAGCCCATGACTTCCTTTTTCATGGTGGGTAGGCCCGATGCTGAAAACAGATAACCATTGACGGCATCATCGGCAATGATTTCCTGGCACCTGCCGAACCATTCGCTCTTCTCTTTCTCATTGGGTGCTTTCAGGGCCTTTGCATAGGCATCTCTGAATGCCTGCGAGTCATACTGAAAGTAATAATCCGGATTGGCATAGATGCCGATATCCCATGCTTCCACATGACCGATCATGGTCAGCTGGTATTCTCTTTTCTTGAATATCCGGTCGATCCACTGGCCCCATTCCACAATTTCGATCTTCAACCGGATCCCGACTTTCCCGAGCATGTCTGCAATGACTTCTCCGGCTCTTTTGGAGTAACTGTAGATAGCCGGCAGTTTAATGGTGGCATCAAAGCCATCCGGAAAACCGGCTGCCGTCAGCAATTCTTTGGCCTTTTCCGGGTTATATGAAAACCTGTCCGTTAAATCGACATAATATGGAGTTGACGGGGACCAGTGCGAGCCGATGGGTGTGCCATAGCCGAACATCACCAGGTCCACAACCGTCTGCCGGTCTATGGCATATGCCATGGCCTGTCGAATACGCACATCGTCAAAGGGTTTGGCCTTGTTGTTGGTAGACATGATGACTTCGCCGGTGCTCGACCCGGCAAAAACCTTGAACCGTGGGTCCTTTGAAAGTGCTATCACCGACTCCGGTGCACCGATATAACCGATGACATCGATATCGCCGGCTTTGAGCGCTGCTATCTGGGCACTGGTGTCACCGATAAATTTAAAGGTTACCCTATCCAGATAAGGAAGCGCTGGATCCCAGTAACCATCAAAGCGCTGCATCTCCACACGATCTCCGCGCATCCACTTAACGAACCTGAAAGGCCCGGTTCCGATAGGGTTCGACTTGGCTGTTTCGTAACCCTTCACAGGGAGCATCACGGCGTCCCCTTCGGCCATGTGGGCGATGAATAGGGCATCCACTTCTTTAAGAACGATGCGAAGTGTATGAGCATCTACTATATCGATTTTCTGGATACCCCTGAAATACTCCGGATGCGGGTTGACGGTCCCTTCACCCATGGCACGTTCAATATTCCATTTGGCCACCGGTGCTTCAAACGCTTCACCATTGTGAAACTGCACCCCTTTTCTAAGCATGAAATCATAGGTAAGCCCGTCCGATGATACCGACCATTCCGTGGCCAGGCCCGGTATAAACCGCCCGTTGCTGTCAACCTTGACGAGCCCCTCGAAGATATTGGCATACACTACCCTGTCTATGGCTGAAGCCGTGTTGGCCGTCGGGTCGAGTCCCAAGGGTTCCGCCGGCTGGCAGACAGTCAGACTGCCTCCTTTTTGCGGGTTTGCTGCCACGGCATGAAACACAGGAATGAAAAAAACCAGCAACAGGACGAGAAATATAATTTTCTTCATGGGGTCTCCTCATGATCTCTGATGGTAAACAATCCTCATCACGTCAGTAATTCTTCGACGATGATCGATGGACTATAGAGTATTTTTCTTTGGGTTTCAAGGGGATAAGCCTTATGCTCTAAGCTTTAAGCCATACGCCTGCCTAAAGCTCAGGGCTAACTGCTTATGGCTTCATCCGGCAGATCCCTGAAAGCCATAAAATCTCCGTGGGTTTCAGCAGCAAGAATTCCATGGACAATGGCTCTCGACATGCATTCGGCAGCAGCATGACCGATATCGTTCATGGCCTGGGCACTATTTCCGGCCAGAACACCCTGAGTGTCCGGCAGCGCTTTCTTACCGGTTGCCAGGCAGAAGAGCGTATCCCCGTCAAACATGGTGTGAGACGGTCTGACGGCCCGTGCCAGCCCATCGTGTGCCATCTGTGCAATCTTCTTGGCCTGGGCTTTGGTTATCCTGGCATCGGTTGCGACAATACCGATGGTTGTATTGGCAATCGGCGCTGCCGCAGTTTGTTGCGGTATCCGGACCCTTCTTTTCCCCTGGTCGCCATACTCACTATTTATCTCCGTATCCCGCTCCCATAGCATGCCTGTGTCCGGGTTTACTACCGAACCAAAGGAATTGACGGCTGCAACAGCTGCCACGGTAATCCCCGATGCCATCATAAGGCTTGCTGATCCCAGACCGCCCTTAATGGAACCCGACACTGCCCCGGTGCCTGCACCCAAACAGCCTTCGGAAAGGGGGCCATTGTGAGCCGCGTCACACGCCCTGACACCCCAATCTGCGTGAATCGGGGGAATAAAATCAGCACCCCTCCCCAGATCACACAAGACTGCGGCAGGCACAATGGGCACCACATGATTTTCATCCATAGGGAATCCAAAATGTCTATCCGCCAGCCAACGAACGACCCCTTCGCAAGCCGCAAGCCCATAGACCGATCCGCCGGAAAGCACCACTGCCTGTACTCTCTCCACCAGGTTGATAGGGTCCAGAAGATCGGTTTCACGGGTACCGGGAGCGGACCCCCGAACATCAACCCCGGCAACAGCGCCTTCCGTACACAAAATAACCGTCACACCACTGGCAGCCACTTTGTCCGTGTAATTCCCGGCCATTATTCCGACTACGTCCGTAATCGAGTTATAGTTTCCCTTTTTCGCCATCGCAGATTCCTCACATTCCTTTTTTTATGAAAATACCGACTATTTTAACATCATAAACCCGAGTCTATCGCCGTCCTACCATTTTCTTCACTTGATGAAAAGGCCTTTGCTTTGGACTCGGGGTTCGAACACCCCGAAGACGTTGTCCGGCGTGGCCTGTACAACCATATCAGCTCCCTCCCTTTCAAGGATATGGAATTATTTCAGACCGACACCCGCTTGAAAAATGTCGGTCTTCTGAAAACCGAGACGATACGCCAAACATTGCTCATTTGATTTTTTTCTTAAACTTTAGCTACCATAACCTTAAAACATATCACTTGAACCCTTGAACCCTCGAATCCTTAATCTCTTAAAACACCACATATAGTACCACGTTGTCCTTGACACACTACATATAAGACGATATATGTCTTTATTCCTTGCTGAGGTTTTTTATCTCCTAGCTCTTTCTCAACCCGAATCTTGCACCACCACACATGCAAATATACCCCTGGTTTCCACCTGGGTTTCATCTATATGTAAACAGAATGCAGAACAAAAACGGAGGATATTTATGGCTACAATGACGATTAAAAGGCTTCACGAATTACTGGAAAACAATGCAGACAAAGATGCCCTGGCATGGGCAGGAGCCTGCCACGATTGCAAAACCGAAGCCCAGGTAACGGCTACTCCAAAAGAAGACGGCATCCATATCGATGGGGGAAGCGTTTACGAACCCGCCTCCAATAAGTTCATGATCAAATGTGATACCTGTTTTGAAAAAGATCCAGTTCTGAGGGATTATCAGGATTGTGAGGTCTACAGCAGGGTGGTAGGGTATCTGCGACCCGTTGCCCAGTGGAACGATGCCAAGCAGGCGGAGTTCAAGGACAGAAAACTGTATGATCCGAGCATTTGCTAACCCGTAAAACCATAAGTCGATTTAATGGGTGTATCGAAAAATCAGGATCCGCCAGAGACGCTGTCACTGGCGGATCAGTTATTTTCGCTATCCTGTGGATTAACTTCCTCCGGCTTGCTCGCCACCTGGCAAGCATTGCGAACTCATGTGGATATGCCGAATTTCGGGAGGATATATGCCTGAAGCAGTATCCAAACACCTACAATGATGAACAGTATTATGATTTCTTTCATTGGTTTCCTTTCCTGGTGCCGTTCGACACGTGAATGCTTTTAATTTAGAAACTTGGAATCTGGGTCAAGCTAAGCCCCAAGACAACAGTTGTCAAGGCAATTGACATCTATACCGCTTGTCATAATAATGATCCGAATGGGTCCCACGGCTCTTGGGGTTTCCATATTTTCGGAGTATACGGAACGTTATTTTGACAAATGCTATAGCCGGATATAATACGCTTCAAATGTCCGGGCTGAACGCGTCAAGTAAAGAGTTCTCTGGGTCTGTTTCTTGACTTGACAACGACATGTAATTCATTCAATTTTGGCACAATGAAACATAAAAGAAACCATCTTCCTATAGTTTTTACCGCTCTTTTCGGCATGCTTTTCCTGTCTCTTCTCTTCATCCGTATGGGAATATTTGACCGTCAGCCGGACCGTTTGGAAATCGCCGACATCATGTCAACTGAAATGATTTCTGATCGGAACACCTGGATGAATATCTTCCAGGACAAGAAAAAGATCGGCTTTTCCCATTCACGCTATGCACGCCTTGAGCAGGGATATCGTTTCAACGAAACCAT
>JASJGV010000155.1:0-6699 GCA_033791325.1 Desulfobacterales bacterium
TTAGTTGCTTCTGTTCTCTAATGCTATTTTAGATAGATTGCTTTCGTGTGCGACAAACGCCCATTACCTATTATTTTCAGAACTTATATCAGGTTTGATATCAAATTTGTATTGCCAATGAATACAACACTTAAAATACTATTAGTTGTAATAGCGGTTATTTTACTAACAAATACCGTTATTTCTGACAGGCTATTTGTTGAATTAAACCCCAATGATAATGAAATAGACCTCCATTTCGGTTCCCATATAACGCCAGCTTCTGTGGATTCTGTTATAATAGATTTAAAAGCGATTACCCTCCTCCTTTGCATGGGTCTTGTCGGGGTTGTCGTCTTTGCCAGACAGCGTATAAGGAATAAAAACAATGACAAGGACATCTCTCCCTGACAACGGTGGAAGACGTTCCGGTCCAGATCGGCGTCATTTTTCATATACCATCCACATCCCTGATAGAAGATTGATAAAAGACCGGAGAAATGTTTCGGACAGGCGTTTTGCTCAGAAATAGCGGTATCTTTTAAAACATATTTGCAAAAGGTATAAGCAGGGTCGATTATGGCCCTGTTTTTTTCTTTACGGCAGAACCTACAGGGTATTTCGGTATTCTTGCCTCAATTCCATGGGATTGAAGCTCGGTAATTTGGACAAAAAACTGATCTGTATCTGTAATTTGAATTCCAGTTTAAGTGGGGGTTAACCTGACACAAATACGATGGAGATTAATTTATGACGAATTCAGCCTTTGATCTTACGGGGAAATCTGTTCTTGTGACAGGCGGTAATAGTGGCATAGGGCTTGGGATGGCAGACGCCGTTGCAGGGGCCGGTGCCGACGTCTGTATATGGAGCCGCAATGAAAGAAGGAATAAAGCTGCCGTTGAAAAAATTAAGCGGCATGACCATAAGATTTTTTCCCTGGAATGCGATGTTTCAAACCAGGAGCAGGTTGAAGAATGTTTTTCACAGACAGTCAGTTCGCTCGGAAAAGTCGACGCTTGCTTCGCTAATGCGGGTACTTCATGGCTTGGCACCCCTTTTCATAAGATGACCATTGAAGAGTGGCGTGCTATTTTGGATGTGAATTTAAACGGTGTTTTTTTCACTTTGAAGCCCACATTGGCACACATGGTGGCACAGGGAAACGGTGGCTCAGTTGTGATAACCAGTAGTATATCAGCGAAGTTTGGTATGTCTACCGGCGAACACTATGCTGCGACCAAGGCCGGTGTAACATCCATCGTCAGGTCAATAGCAGTTGAGTACGCTCGATATCATATTAGAGCAAATGCAATTCTGCCCGGCTGGATCGAAACAAATATGACGGCGCCCCTCTTTGAGAACGATACCTTTAGTGAAAAGATGATGAAACGTATCCCACAGAGAAGATGGGGGGTCCCTGAGGACTTTGGCCCGATTGCCATTTACTTTTCAAGTGATGCCAGCGCTTATCACACGGGTGATTCAGTTACCATCGATGGCGGCTTTAGTTGTTTTTAGTTTGAGCAAATAACTATGGAGAAACAAGCATGTCCGATAAAAAGGGAAATTTATCGAGGAGAGATTTTATCAAGACCGCCGGGGCCGTCAGCTTAGGATCATCACTTTTTCCCTTAAACGCTTCGGCACAGACCTCTGGAAGCACGTCAGCAATGAATTCCGAACCCATGATCATGCCCACACGACCCTTTGGGGAAACCGGTGTCGATGTATCGATTCTTTCCCTCGGTGGTGTATTGGGTATGTCAGACCAGCTCATGTTCAGACAAGCGATTAAAATGGGTGTCACCTATTGGGACACGGCAGATTCATATGGTTGGGGAAAAAGCGAAAAGGCCATCGGTAAATATTTTTCCAGGTTTCCAGATGATCGCAAAAAAGTGTTCCTGGTAACCAAATCAAGCTCTTCGGATCCTGAAACTTTGACGGACAAATTAAATGAATCCCTTAAAAGAATGCATACATCCACCATCGATTTGTATTTAATTCATCATGTGGGTGACGTTAAAGACCGATTGACAGATGGTGTCAAGGTCTGGGCTGAAAAGACCAAAGCCCAGGGAAAGATCCGTCTGTTTGGATTCAGCACCCATACAAATATGGAAAACAACATGCTTGCCGCAGCTGAACTTGGATGGGTCGATGGTATCATGATGAGTTATAATTACAGGCTCATGGTAAAAAAAGATATGAAAAGAGCAGTGGAGGCCTGTGTCAAGGCCGGAATAGGATTAACTGCCATGAAAACACAGGCCTCTTTCTCAGCCAATTTTTATGCATCCATAGGGTCAGAAACAGATGAAGCGGAGAAAATGACCGATAAGCTGTTGGAAAAAGGTTATACGGCTGAACAGGCCAGGCTCAGGGCTGTGTGGGAAAGTCCGCATATTGCCAGCATCTGCTCGGCCATGCCGAATATGACGATCCTGCAAGCCAATGTTGCTGCGGCTTTGAATAAGATAAACCTTTCTGCGGGTGACAAGCAGCGTCTGGATCTTTATGCTCGGCAGACAGCCCCTGCTTACTGCGCCGGCTGTGCAGATATTTGTGAATCCTGTGTGGATACAGATATCCCCATCAGCGATATCATGCGTAACCTCATGTACGAAAATGCCTATGGAAAGCAGGAGCTGTCCGTTGGATACTTGAAAAAAATTGCGCCGGCCGTGGCCAGACAGATCCTTGTGACTGATTTTTCAAAGGCCGAGCATCGCTGTCCACAGAACATGCCCATAAAAAAACTCATGCGGAAAGCGTCTGAAAAATTCGCTTAACCCGGACATTTCATGTCATGATCAAAAAGAGTGAACCAGCAGATGGTGGAAGGATCCCTTGTCGGGTCTTGACGATGTTTGGCCTCGCAATCATCATGTTCGGTCTGCTGTTGGTTTTTGATGCTGCTGTGGCGGGACAATCCGATAAATTAGCGCTTTCCTTAGCCCCTCCCCCTGGTCTCAAAGTGTCTGGTTCTACGGAGATATTCAGCCCGGACACCCTCTGGAAGAAAATTAACGGTCAGGCGGATTTTTATCTTTCAGCAGGCTTTGTATCCCTCACCAGCCAGTTGTACGAAGCTGTTGAAAAAGTCGATTCGATGATAGAGGTCAATATCTATCACATGGGAAGCATGTTGAATGCGTTTTCTGTTTTCAGCCTGCAACGACGTGATAATGCGCAAGTTATCGACGTGACAGCGTTTGCATATCAAACTGAAAATACCGTTTACCTGGTACATGGTCCTTTTTACGTGGAAATGCTTTGGATCCAGCCCCTGGACGGTGACATATCCCTTCTGAAATCCATGGCTGAACAATTTGTCCGGGATACACACGTTAAAGGGCAAGAACTTCCTCAACTGGCACTCTTTCCATTGGAAAACCTAGTTAGGAGCAGTGTATCCATGGTTTCCAGGGATGCCTTTGGTTTTGATCCCCTTGATAATGTATTCACAGCCGAATACAAGGTCGGTGAAGACCGGGCAACGGCCTATTTTTCAAAATGCAAAACAGATCAAGATGCCCGGAATCTGGTGGATGGTCTTCACTCATACTTTAAGAACTACAGCGGCAGAGATGTGAAACCAAATATTGCCATCCAGGATACCCGAATGATAGAGATCATGGGAAGCTTTGATCTTATGTTTTCCGTAGGCCCATACTTCGCCGGTGTGCACGAGGCGCCTAAGCAGAAACTGGCCGAAAAAATCGCCCGGGACTTGGCCGCATCATTGCAGTTTGAAGTCGATAATGCCGTCAAGAATATGAACTAGACCATGGAATAATATTTAGGGACGCCCGTTACTTCTCTTCCACCGGGTATTTGGCCCGGAACCATTCTCGCCATCCGCCTTTAAGCGCGTATACCTTGGTGTATCCTTTGCCCATGAGCTTGCGTGCCAGACCGGCACTGGTGTACTCATTAGGTCAGGCGCAGTAGAGCACCAGGGTATTCTCTTTGAGGAGGTTCGCACTCCACTGTTCGAATTCCCGGGGATCTGCCCGTCGAGCCTCCTGTATTTTAAACTCGGAGGAGCTCCAGTCCCGCCCCTTGCGTACATCCAGGACGGTTAGTGTGTCGCTTCCCAGCAGATCTTTTAATTCGTCTATGCTCATTGTGGCAACTTCTGCGGCGGATAAAACGGGTGTGGCCATGTCCATAAGCCCCATGATCCCGATCAGGATAAGAATCACTACATAGGGTTTGATATTGGTTTTCAGCATGATTTCCTCCTTGTCATGTTTCATGAAATATCTTTCCCCAACGTTGCAAAAGACGGAGGGCTTCAGAGCCAAGGCGTCGAGGGTGAAGCTGTATTAGTTATCTTTTGTCATGTTGTTTATGCAACATTGGGGCTTTGTTAGCGCGCCAATTCCCGATGGCACCCAGAACCAGTGCAATAGCAATGGTCGTAGTCATAACCTTTAAAATAATCATTGCCTGGTCATCGGTCAATGCGAGTATTGCGGCACCACCAAAGGCAAGTACTGCGGTTGTCAAAAGTCTGAGCCTTGTCGACCCTTGTCGCATGCCGGTAACGGCCACAGTCATTTGCAGCAAACGTATTTGCAGCAAACCATACCCCCCCAGCCACAACAATAATGCGGCTCGTATATAGGACTCCAGTATTTCTTCACCGGCAAGACCGCCAGCCATCATGATGGCGGCGGCAACGGCCACACACAGGACACTGAACCGGGATGTATACCGTGCCCGGGGCAACATCTTTTGTTTGCTCATGGTGGCCGTCACTCGTGCCACGGCCTCGAACAGGGCATTTACTGCGGCACAAGTGCCGGCGATGACGACAAGACCCATGATGATACGGCCGAATTGGCCTGAAATTTCCCGTGCGGCAATCATATGGGATATGCTGGTGGCAACGAGCCTGGCCCCGCTGACATGCTGGGTGGTGACGATGGCCCATAAAATCATCAATACCCCGAAAACAGCAATAGCGGTTTTGAGTGCCTGCAGGATGTCCTTTGTTTGATGCGGGGAAACAGCACCAAAGGGAACCGCGATGTCAAAGCCGATAAAAAAGAGCAAGGGCACAAAAAGCCAGGACAACATGATCCTGGGCCCGGATGGTATATGTGACGCAGTGTAGGGCAGTCCTTTGACAATACCGATACCGATCAGCAGGGCCAGGCCCACAAGAGCCGTGCCAACGAATAAAACCTGTGCTTTGGCCCGGGTGTCAGGTCCAAAGAAATGCAGGCCACTCACCACTGCCAGCAGAATATAAGCAAATCCGAAATTGGGAAACCAGTAGACAAACACTTCGTTAAACACGAATCCGCTGGTGACCGTCAGACCGGTGGTCAGAAAAATAGCGGATAGCACACGCACGGTTAAGGGATAATAAGCAAGCCAGACCCCCAGAACTTTACGGATATCCAGTGCTTTTCCGGACTCAAGACAGAAAAGTGCATATAGATTCTCGTAACTCCGAGCGTAGCTGATATAGACGACAGCTCCCACAACAAGCAGCAGCGGGACATAGATATTGAAATGCCCGGCAAAACGGCCCAGCAGGGCCAGGTTGTCCGGCGAAACCATCAATCCCAGGGCAAAGGCACCCACCAGCATTCGACCTCGCCCTGCGCGACCGGGTGATTTCGTTTCTGATGTCACTTTCTTTTCGACCTGGGTTAATTTTGTTTCAGCCATAGCGTATCATTAGCATCTTGAGATTTCGCCAATATAATTGAAGAACCTCACAGCATGCGAAGCTCTGCCGAACGGCAGAACCTACGAGGAATGCACTCGCTGTTGCGGTTCAAACCTTGACCTCGATCAGTCACCTTTTCTTCTCAGGACAACCTTGCCTGGACTGTTTTGAACGGGTTTTGGCTGTTTCTTGTTTTGATCTTTAGCGCCGGCTTCGATCAAACGCTTGAGTTTTTCATCCAATTTCCTCCGGTCCACACCGCTGCGTCTTTCCGTGACATGACAGGTGGAAAAACGCTTTCTCCGGTCCACATCCCCACGTCTTTTTTTATAGACTATTTTTACTGGCATGAGAAGCTCTCCTGACAATGATTACAACCTATCTCAAAATATTCCAAGTCCCCTTTATTGCCCCCTTATTCCAATCCACTACAGGTGACAATTTTTTGATTTACGATCCCGCCAGTTGAACCAACAGGATAGGACAAATGCCAGGACTCCAAGTAATACAACGGTAGCATCCACTATCAGAGGATCAAATGAAAGCCCTGTTAGTTTATCCGCATAATACTTAACGTATGAATACGGCAAGTCGATTTCTCCAAGTTTATATTTGACCTGCCAGTGCCATTCTGTACAAGGACAGTAACCCCACCCGTATACAATTCCTAAACCAAACCAGGACAGGATAGTCAGACCAATGGTGATCAGGTGTATGCGTCTTGTCTGTCTCCACAACCAGCCAGTCAGGTTAAACAGGGTCAGGCAGCTATGGAAGACAACAAAGAAATAATTAAGAATCGTATATAGCTGTTGCATACCGTCGGCCCCTAAATCCCGGGGTGTTCTGGATTACACCGCTTCGATTGTAGAAGGAGGCTTGGTCGCGATATTGTACGTGACGCTGACGATGCCCGGCACCTCACGAATAATATCAGCAGCAAGTTTTTCAAGCGTTTCAAACGGGAGCGGTGTTGGTGTCGCGGTCCGGGCATCAACGCTTTCCCAGCAGCGCACCTCAATCTGCTG
>JASJGV010000156.1:0-7970 GCA_033791325.1 Desulfobacterales bacterium
AAAAACGGGTTACACGAAAGCAGTTGCTCAAAGAGCCGGATGAATTTATCACCACCACCGGCAGGATAATTCGCTGGGGGCGGCAGTATACCAGACAAGTGGCATATGCCGCAGGTGTCTTTTTGATTCTCTTGGTGGTTATTGCCGGTTACCGGTATTTTTCAAACAATGCTGAAAACAAGGCCTTCTTGTTGCTTGGCGAGGCTGTCGGCAAATATGAAACCCAAAAGACGGGTGTGGATGCTCTTGCCGCCTATGAAGCTTCCAGAGAAGATTTTGAATATATCATCAGAAAATATGACAATACCGAGGGCGGGAAGCTGGCGACGGTGGTATTTGCCGGAATAAGCTATGATGCGGGTGATGCGGAAAGGGCCAGTCAACTCTACGAAGACGCTTTGACTTATTTTAAAAACGACACGAGCTATCAAAACTTTCTTTGGAGTGGTCTCGGGTATGCCTATGAAAAAAAGCAGGATGTCCGCAGTGCGGTATCCTGTTTTGAAAAAATTGCCGATGGAGAGGCTCCGGTTGTCAAGGATATCGCGCTATTCAATATGGGCCGGCTCTATCACGAACTAGGGGATACGGCAAAAAGCAAGCAGGCGTATGAACGTCTGGCAACAGAACACACGGATTCCATGTATTATCAGCTTGCCAGGGAAAAAGCCGCTGGATGAAAATAAAACGGCTAATCCGCTCATTCGGATTAGCCATTTAAGGAGGAGAATAGATGATTAAATCTATATACAAACTGGTATATTGATAATGCAATTCTCCTGCCAAAAACAAATATTTTTTTTAAAAGGGTTGTGTTTAATTTATTCATTTAATATTCAGTGTGTTACCAGATCAAGTGCCTCCATCCTGCTTGCTTACATGTTCCCGCATTCCCCCTGCCTGTTTCCATTTGGAAATAAGATTGTTTCCATTTGGAAACAATTTCGGTTAAATTAATCACTGATGATAGCATGTTTTTTAAGCTTTTTATTGAATCCACTCCTTCCGATACCCAATAACTGAGCGGCTTCCGACTGGACGTTGTCACAGTTTTTCAATGCCCGCAAAAGCATTTTCTTTTCGATATCGGCAAGTGTTGCGAACAAGTTTGCATCCATGGGGATATTTTCTAGCTGAGGCTCTCCCGTGAGGTTGCTTCTGAAATCTCTGGGCAGGTCGGAAATCCGGATAGTGTCATCCGGGCACAACACCATGGCGCGCTCAATCGTGTTTTCAAGTTCCCTGACATTGCCGGGCCAGTCATATCGATAGAAAATCCGCTCCACTTCCCTCTCGATACCCTTGACAGGAACACCCATTCTTCTTTCAGGAGCATACTTGCCGATGAAATGGTCCACCAGGAGTCTCAAATCTTCCGTTCGCCGGCGCAAGGGCGGTAGCTCAATATGTACAACATTCAATCGATAATAGAGGTCTTCCCGGAACCGCCCCCTCCGGACCTCATTCTTCAAGCGTTTGTTTGTGGCAGTAATCAACCGAAAATTAACTGCAACCTGTCGCATGCCCCCGACCCTTTCAAAGGTCTTTTCCTGCAGAACCCTCAGCAATTTTACCTGAAGAGATGGCGATAATTCGCCAATTTCATCCAGAAAGAGCGTTCCGCCCTCGGCCAGTTCGAATCGCCCTTTTTTTGTTGCCACAGCACCGGTGAACGCGCCTCTTTCATGCCCGAAGAGTTCGCTTTCGAGAAGACTCTCTGCAAGGGCCGAGCAGTTGACCGCTATAAAAGGATAATCGTTACGTGGGCTGTTGTAGTGAATTGATTTGGCAACCAGGTCTTTTCCGGTGCCACTTTCACCCTCGAGCAGGATAGAAGCCGTAACCGGGGCTACTTTATAGATGAGATCGAAAATATCCTGCATTTTTGGGCTCTTGCCGATAATATTTCCAAAGCTGTACTGGGACTCGACCGTTTTGCGCAACCGGCGGTTTTCTTTAATAACCCGAAACATCTGAATGGCTTTGTTGACATATATGACCAGACGCTCGTTATCAAAAGGTTTTAAAATATAATTGTATGCGCCTTTTTGCATTGCTTCCACAGCTTTTTCAACCGTCCCATGTGCTGTCATCATAATGACCGGAAGCCCCGGGTCTTTTTGCTTGATTCTCTCGAGAAGCTCAATACCATCCATGGACGGCATTTTCATATCGGTCAGCACCAGGTCAATATCTGAATCTTTCAGGACAGACAGCGCTTCTTGGCCGCTATAGGCAGTCAGCGTTTCAAACGATTCCTCTTCAAGAACCGCGCTGAGTATCGGCGGATAGTTTTTTTCATCATCAACGATGAGTATCGTTTCCATTGAAGTATCCTTATCTTACCGGTAGTTCCACTGTTACGACGACACCCCGTACGGGACGGTTTTCGATGTGAACAACACCATTGTGGGACTCGATAATATTTTTAACAATGCCCAGGCCAAGGCCGGTTCCCATTTCTTTGGTGGTAAAAAACGGGTCCCATATTTTTTCGTTGATTTTTTCGGCGATGCCTTGCCCTTCATCCAGAAATTGAATTTTCACCCGGTCGTCTTCGGTGGCGATGCGGATCTGGATGCCACCTCCATCCGGCATTGATTGCATGGCATTGATCAAAATATTCAAGAATGCCTGGTAGAGCATATCCTTATCCGCCATGATGTCAGGAAGACCGTGAGCAAACTGTGTGGCAAGTCTATATCCCGCGTTCTTGGCTTCCGCGGCAATAAAATTAAGGTTTTTTTCCAGAACCTCTTCTATTCGGCAGGCTATGAGGTTCGGTTGCCGTGGCCGAGCAAAATTCAGAAAGTCTGTGATAATATTATTCAGGCGCTCACCTTCCTCGATAATGATATCGGGGATCGTGCTGGATGCATCGTATGATGCCATTTTCTTTTTCAAAAGATCAGCCGAACTTCTGATAATACCCAGCGGGTTTCGTATTTCATGTGAAACCCCCGCTACCATTTCACCTATGGTTGACAGGTGTTCTGCACGGTTGAGTTGTTCTTTGAGCCTGAGCTGCTCTTTCGCGCGTTGTTCAATGATGGCTTCACCTCTTTTGACGACAAAAATGAGAATGAGAAAGAGCAGGCTCATGACGGCCATGATGGTAATGATAACCAGAATCTGGAAATTAAAGATGGTCAGGTAACTTTCAGTGATATCCTGCGTAATTTCAATAACACCAATGATCGGACCGGTAATGGAGGCAAGAGATTTTTCCGCGCGAAGCGGGGCAAATGTGGTTACTTTGATGGTTTTGGGGATTCCAAGAACAATTTCCCAGAAATCGCCATTTTGTTCAATTTCCGATGTTGAAACACCCATGACCGCCTTTTGATAGGCATGACCGCCGATATCCTTGATACCCATGAGCTCCCGGTCAAAACTATAGGCAATGATGTCATTCAAGTCGTACATGTTGACCATTTCGATATTATAACCGTGAAGAGTTCCCCTTACGATGGTATCCATGCGTTCGTATTGATTTTTGTCCCTGAGCTGAATTTTACCGTATCGTAGGGACATGGGGATGACGAATTGCCGGAAAATCTGGTGATTCAGGTTGGATACCAATAATTGAGCATATTCCTCATTCTTTTTGAGCTGTAGTTCGCGTGCCCAATGGGTGTTCAGGTAGGAGAGGACAATGGTGCCGATAAATATAAAGATAAAACTGGTAATCGAAAAATATTTGTAGAGCTTGAAAGATTTGTTTTTATTATTTGGTTTGGCTATCATACGCGTGTCTTAAACCGATTGTTATTATGGCAGGGGTATGCTGGAGAGAATCGTTTTTATGTCGTTATCCGAAAAATTCAATCCCGCACCGAAAAAAAACGATTCATTGTCATCGTCACTGACAAAATCGTCAAATCCCGCGGTAACGTAGAGGTGTGGGTAGGGAGAAAAGTCAACCCTTGCCTTTAAATGCGGGTTGTCTTTTAGATCAAAATCAAACGATTCGAACGATAAAACCACCCGGTCATCGAATAGATAATAGTCGATTGCAAGACCGCCTGTCGATTCGAAAAGCCCACCCCTCAGCCCTAGGTCGTAATACCGTTTGGAAACTTGCGCTGAAAATTTCAGCTCGTCATATTCTGTTTTTTTCTTATGTTTCTTTGTGGTTACACCATCCTCGGTTGTCTTGGTCTTGGTATTGGTCTCGGTTCCTGTGGGATCGTCCACGATCTGAAACAGGTAGTATTTGTCTTCTTTTGGTTGGATGCGAAGGGATAGATAGGATTTTAAGGCGTCGCTGTCGGTCAGGTATTCGCCCCTGTAGTCCAGATAGGTTTGAAAGGTCTCCTGTTTTTCCAAATAAGTGTTCAGATAGGTCAGTGTTTCATTAAGGGTCTCCACGGTTTCTTCTTCGTGGACAAGCCTTCCGATAGTACCTTCACCACGATTGATGGTGTCTGCGATTTCACCAAGAGATACCAGGGTCTTGTCGAGGTTCTGAATCACATCGTCTTTAGCGATGAGTTGGCCCAGTGTGCCTTCGCCCTTATTAATCCGATCGGTAATTTCCATGAGGGATGCCAGGGTCTTGTTCAGGTTTATTATGGCGTCGTCGTCATTGATGAGCCTGCCGATACTTCCTTGGCCCTGGTTGATTTTATCTGTAATTCCAATCAGGTTTGCTGTCAGGGACTCCATGGTTTTCAGTACATTCCTCGCGCTTTTGATAATCGTGCCGATATCATCCTTATTGCGATCGCCGACATCTTTTAGTGTTCCGGAAAAAGTGGTCAGGTTGTCAACGATTTTATCGACATCGTCCTTATTGCTCTGGACTGTCTGGTTCAATGTGACCACAACCTCTTTGATATTGTCAACGATGGCACTGAGCGTGGCTTCTCCCGTGTTAGTGCCGAGGACATTCGAGAGGGACTTGGTGAGGGCGTTGATGTTCTCGGCAACCTCACCCAGGGTGTTCATGAGCACATCCATGTCGGTGATCGGAGCTGTGCGGGTAATGCGTTCACCCGCCGGGATGGGCGGGGAAGTTATCGAACCAGGAATAATCTCGACGTATTTATCCCCAAGTATGCCCCGGGTTCGAATGATCGCTGTATCGTTTTTTCGGATGATCATGTCCGGATCCATTTTTAGCACAACGAGGGCTTTCCCCTTTTGCAGGGCAATTCTCCTGACGCGTCCGACTTCAACACCGGCTATTTCTACGGTGACGTCTCTGGCCAGTCCCGTGGCGGAAGCAAACAGCACCTCGATCTCATATCCTTTATCTCTGGAAAGTGTCAGATTTCACACTATCATGGACATATAGCCAAAAATGATTAGACCGATGATAACAAAAACACCCACTTTTGCTTCGGCGCTGAAATTTGACATGATCTCCTAACTGTTATCAAAGTTAAATTAACATTCGACAAACTGTCTGAGTACCGGGTTGTTCGAGGATCGTATATCTTTCGGCGATCCATAGGCAATGATCTTGCCCTTATACAACATTGCGACCTTGTGGGCAATTTTAAAGGTCGATTCGATGTCGTGGCTGATAACCACACAGGTTGAGCTGGTATTTTGCTGGGTTTCGACGATGAGCCGATCAATGGCATCGCACATGATGGGGTCAAGACCGGTAGTGGGTTCATCGAATAGAATGATTTTGGGGTCGAGTGCAAGGGCTCTGGCAAGACCGACCCGCTTGCGCATTCCTCCGGACAATTCCGAGGGCATTTTTTCCGTGACACCCGTCAGCCCAACCTGCAGCAGTTTTTCCGTGACGATCTGTTCCATTTCTTTTTTCGGGAGTCGTCGGTGCTCCTTGAGGGGAAAGGCCACGTTTTCTCCTACGGTCATGGAATCAAAGAGTGCTGCGTCTTGAAATAACATGCCGAAATTTTTGCGAGTTTCATTCAGTTCTGCTTCATTTAATGTGGCAATATCGGTGTCATCAACAAGGACCCGGCCGGAATCCGGTTTGACGAGACCGATAATGTGTTTCAACAAAACACTCTTGCCACCACCGCTCTGACCGATTAAAACGGTAATTTTCTTTGATTCAAGCGTCAGGTTTAGTTCATCCAGAACTTTCTGCCTGCCAAAAGATTTCGATATATTTTCGAGTACAATATTCAAAACATAACCGCTGTTAGAAAGTAGTCGCTGATTAATATGGATACGGAGGAGTAGACCACGGCCTGTGTGGTAGCCCTTCCCACGCCGGCCGCGCCGCCTGTTGTGTAAAATCCTTTGTAACAGCCGACCAGGGATAAAATTAAACCAAAAAAGGCAGATTTTATCAATCCATTGAGAACATCGTAGATATTGACGAACTCGAGGATTCTGGCGACAAAGATACCAGAGTTGATTTTCAATACGTGAACACCCACAAAATACCCGCCCAGGATACCGATGAAATCCGAGGTAACCGTCAATATCGGTAGCATGACGATTCCGGCCAGCACCCGGGGCATGATGAGATATTGAACCGGGCTCACAGACATGGTGTAGAGTGCATCGATCTGCTCCGTAACGCGCATGGTTCCAATTTCAGCAGCCATGGAAGACCCTGTTCGACCCGTAACCATCAAGGCGGTGATTGCCGGGCCCAGTTCCCTGGTCATGGACAGCGCCACAGTTGCACCCACAAGGCTTTCTCCCCCAAACATTTTAAACCCATAATAAGTCTGTATGGCAAGAACCATTCCGGTGAAAGCGCCTGTTATAAGAACCACAGGCAATGAGCCCACCCCGACAAATTCCATTTGTTTGAAAATAATGTGAAATCGGAAAGGTGGTCGGAAAAGCCACGAAACCGTTGACAGAAACAGGAGTAAAATTTTGCCGAATTCTTCTATCATAAGGATGAAAGGTCTTCCGGCAAACTCGAGAATTTTTATCATAAAAACCTGTGGTGAACGCCCTAACCCGTCCAATGAAATGTGTCGATCACATGGCCGATTGTTGGTTACCAGAACATATAGGGAAGGTAGCGATTAAAGTCAAGGATATGCGGTATCTAAAGAAATTTCTCATTCTATTTATGTAAAATGGGATGGGATTATCCGTTTGAAGCAACACCATATATAGTAATTTTACCTAACAAGATACAATATATGGCAATTGAGTAGAATTATATATAATTTATATATAATTTTACTTGACATTGCTCAACTTTCATTCAATTATAGACACCAATTCCAATACTCGAACAGTTGTTTAGTTTTGGAGGGGCGACAGACCAATCAATCATTATCTAAACCCATGCATACAGCTTATGACAAAAAATTCCTTGAAAAAAATTAGAGAATCGCTTTTAATGAGCAAATCTGAACTTGCTCGTGAAGCCAATGTTTCCCCCATTACAATTACGCGTATCGAGCAAGGCATGCCGTGCCGGATGGAAACCAAGCGAAAGATATTGCTGGCGCTTGGCTTTAAGCTTTCTGACAAAAACAAAATATTCGGTGATTAAGAGCTTATTATGGTTTTCAGAAGAAAAGACCATCTCGTTGGCTTGGATATCGGTTCTAGAACCATCAAGGCAAGCGAGATAATCGAAACGAAAAAAGGCCTAACTCTCGAAAAGTTTGGAATGATCGACATCGAATCGGGGCTTATTGAGGATGGTTCCATCAAGAATCCTGATGTCGTAGCCGGTGCCATTCGGCAACTCTACCAGACCCATCACATCCGGGAACATAATGTTGCCATATCCATCGGTGGCTATTCCGTTATTGTGAAGAAAATCAACCTTCAGACCATGTCCGAGGATCAGCTGCAGGAAAGCATTCATTTCGAGGCAGAGCAGTATATCCCTTTTGACATCAGTGATGTGAACCTTGATTTTCAAATTCTGGGTGAAAATGAGCAGAATCCCAATCAGATGAGCGTCCTGTTGGTTGCGGCCAAAAAAGACATGGTCAACGATTACGTGAACCTTGCCCAACTGGCTGGTCTGAACCCATGTATTATCGATGTCGATGCATTTG
>JASJGV010000157.1:0-3764 GCA_033791325.1 Desulfobacterales bacterium
AATACTACGATATCGACTTAAAAGATCTTTTGACGTTTCCTGGTTTCGATTTCACCATTTACCGCAACCTGACCTTCAGAGATTACATATTTCGCCTCACAACCGCTATTGACCATATTTTCGAACTTCAAGATTTTATAGAGTTCAATGGGTTCATCTGAAATTTCAAATTCTCTCATTTAAACACCCTTTCGATAGAAATAGTCTGATCCGTCACTTCCTCACGCCCTAAGCCAATGGCTTGGAAAGCATACACCTTTAATGTTGAACAAGATAGTGTTTAAAGGGGGCGAATCTTGACATCTTTCAAAAATGGGTTCTGGAAATCGGATAGTTCCCCTATCTTGGTTTTTCCATCGGATACAAAGCGAGCCGATAGCGGTTTATCGTACTTGGCAGAGAGCTTTTGGAGAAGACCTAATACCTGGAGAATCCGTTCAGGATTTTCATCGATTCCTATGGGGTATGTATCGATGCCGAGTCCGGAATGTAAGGCAAGAAAGGCATTCCTTTCGATTGAAAAGCGACCTGCTTCGTATTCTTCCGCCAGTTCGAAATCCTCCAGGCACGGCAACATCAAGCCACAGAGGCCCACTGGTTTTGGGTTGTGTGAAGACAGGAATCCCGTGACCGTGATGAAAAAGTCTGAGGTTACCGCCTTTGAGAATTCTCCATAGATCGTTTTCACGAAATGGACCAGGCTGCTTTGATCCCTGAACAGCGGCGCGATGGATGCGTCGATACCGAGGAAGTGTTCGTTACCATCCAGAATATCACAGATCTCAAGCCAGACAGCTTCCATGGCAGATAACCATCCTGTCAAATCCGAACATCCTTCAGTGAGGTCTGTGGGCTGAAGGCCTATTGCAAAACCAGGGTGTTCGAAAGTCGCCGAGGGAAAAAACGGACTTGATGGCCGATTATGGAATGTGTAGGTGAAATTAAATGTCTTCGCTGGTGCCTCTCGAATAATCTGTAGAAGCACGTCAACATGATTGGCCGAAACACCCTCTGTCAGGTCAAGATTGAGCGACACATTTCCTGCGTGAAGAAAGTCTGAGAGCTGTTCCGTAAGCGATTCAAAGTCCAACATGCCAACGCTGAGATAGAGGGAGTTTGTGTTTTGCCACCGATGCAGTTCATCAATGCGAGCGTTATTGAAGCAAATACGTTTTGTTTGAACCTGATAACCGTGTTTGTCGAGTTCTGCTTCAATTTTATCTAACTGGTCAGGCACCCCTGTGATGGATGGTCTCTCAGCAAACCAGCAAAGACTTCTTATAATTTTATTCATGGTTTTCATTTCAACATCCTGTTTGAACCCGGATCTTGCACCTCTATGATTGAATTTCCCAATCTGTAAACGGTGTTGGCTATGCAAGACTGTTGTTATTCATAAATATCACAATTTGGAAACGTATAGGAAAATCCATACCATCGGGTAAACATTTGATTCGGGCGATTCATGGGAAGCAGGGCTTCTTGTTCATTGTAGAGACGGCTTTCCTTGAGTACTTCGTGAGTATCCAGGTGAAGTTTTTCTCCATCCCAATGATACTCGGACGCGGTACTATGAATGGCTGCAGGCGCTTTGGATATTGGATCGATATAGACGAGAATTCGATGTCCGTTTACCGTATCGATAGTGGCATTTCCATGAGCCTTTAGTTGTTCAAGTGGATAATAGCGGGCCTTTGTCTCAAACCATACACCCAAACCAATATCCAGGCGTGGCAGACGGTTATCGGCTTTTCCCATTGTTTTGTTAAAAAAAGACGGAATAAATCCTTTCGAGCGTAATGAGGTCCACTGAAAAACTTGAGAGAGAGATTTTTGAAAGAATGATTGTCGGCTGATTGCGAGAGAGGCATCGGGATAGGCCTTCAAAGCCTGTTTTGCCGTCATATAATACAAGGACCCGCTAAGCTCTAAGGTCTGGCCTCGCAGGGGCCCATGAAGACACTCACCCGAAATATGGTCCCAGTAAGAATGCGTTTCCTTGTCACCCAACAGGACCAAGCCATTATATAAACCAGCACATCGGAAATGATGATTCTGCCCGTTAACCCGAGGGATCAGACTGATCCCGGTGTTGCAGACCACTCAAAATGATATCAGCCACGGTTCGTTGTCCAACTCTCCCTGAGCTACATGATGGTAAGCCATTTGTTTCTTGATCAGGGTGAGCATCCTGCCACCAGGAAGCGCTACTCCCAAAACATCGGTGCCCTCTTTGACCTTGCCATCCGCAAAGGCTTTCTGAAGGAGTTGATAGGATGTTACTTCAAAGGGCTTAAAGATTGTTACATTGAATTTCATTCGTTCAGGGTCAATGACAACACCGCTCTTGGTTACAAAAAAATCATGGCTCTCTTTATCACTCAAAGTATCTCCTCAATTTCAAACAGGATTAGACCTGAATATTTTAGGAGCATCCCTCCAAAACGTGATTATTCTTTTAGTTGGACAAGGGCAAAGGGCTCGACTGAGGCTCACCCCAAGCCTCATATGTGGTATGAGCTATGCTTAATTCGGATAGTGGCAATGCCGGAGAGGATATGCTATTCTGCACTATCCACCCATTTGTTTTGCCTTGGTCAAATTTTTTATGGGTAACTTTAAAGATGGGATAACATATTGTTGTTCAGATGGTAAAGCTTCTATTCGATAATCTGGCCCAAAGGACCACGATTTATACATGGGATTAAAATCGATGTGGATGGTTCCCAAATTCGAAGATAAGATGTTGATGAAACGGTATTTGCGAATCGCTTTTATCCTTATCATCGGTTCGATCTGCCTCGGTATCGTGATTATCAATTTCCTACCCAACATATGGTTTCAAAGGCATCTAAACAAAAATTGGAATGTCTCTGAAGCAGAGTCACCAGGGGAACCATCATCAATCCAAGCAGACCGGCTCTGTCTTATATTTGCCTTGGACGGTGTTTCATATGATGTCATGGAAGAGCTCCACGCCGAAGGTTATGTTCAGGGATTTTATGCGCCCGGGCGGTTGGTGAGTACCTTCCCATCCTTGACGCGACCGGCCTTCTCCAGGATGTTGATTGGAGGAAAGCCTTTTGGGTATGAGCGTCTGTATTTCGATTTTGAGGAAAATCGTCTTAAGGGATTTAACCTTGTAAAGAAACTATTTTTATCAGAAACAAAACCTCTTGATTATCATCCCAAGTTGCACTTTCTGGGGTTTCCCGGATATATAGCCTATGTTTTCCCAGATAAATTTACACGTACGGCCATAGGCTCGTTTAAAAAAAGAGTCATAGCATTCAAGGGAACTGAATTTATAGCGTATATGGGCATTTCAGATGCCATTGCACATGTCGAGGGCCGGCAGGCTCAAAAGGATTTTTTGAAAAAAATCAGTTTACTGTTGGACGAAACTCGAAATGAACTTGGCATTTTACTCGACGTTGTGGTTTTTTCGGATCATGGCAGCAATTATGTCAGAAATCAGTGGGTTGATATAGCCCCTGTGCTTGTTGAAGGGGGCTTCAGGGATGTTGCGAAACTGGAAGCACCCAACGATTTTGTGCTTCCCAGAAATGGATTTGTGAGTGTAGCTGCTCTTTACACTCACCAGGAAAACGCAAGCACCATCGCCACCTTGCTGGCTGATATTGCGGGCGTGGATTTTTCGGTTTATCGTTCGGGCCAATCCATTATGGTAAATGGCTCGGCAGGGGTTGCACGAATCAACCGCAGGGGTCAGCGCTACCAATATACATCCATGCAAGGCGATC
>JASJGV010000158.1:0-5166 GCA_033791325.1 Desulfobacterales bacterium
CGAGAAGAAAATCCAAGAGAAAAAAATGGATGAGCTATTAAAGCTATCTCTGTCCAGCTCTCCCTTGGGAATCTTGCGCAAACTGAAAGAGATCGACAAAGGTACCTGATCAATAAGGACCACACAACTTCGATAAACCGGGGTCTTATACAAGACTTGTCAACGCGCTCAAGTTTGTTCGCATCGAGGAATGTGCTCGCTTCCTCGGTTCAAAGAAGAGCCTCAACTGGTATATACTTAAGGAGGATATTATGAAGATAAGAAGAATTACATACAATATGGGTTCCTGTTATTCAAAATCCGGCGGCGGCACAAATCCGCCCACTATATCTTCAATCAACCCTGCAAATTGAATGGAAGTACGGTCTTCAAGATATGGTGCTACAATTTGCATACCCACAGGCAACCCATTATTGGCCAATCCAACAGGTGCTATGGTAGACGGTAGATGTGTCATCCCGGTCAGTCCGGCCCATGCAACGGTCGTATCAAAATAAGACCGAACTTCTCCGTTTACCTCAAGCTTCCTTGCAAAAAAGTCATCAGAGTGATCGTGAGGGAACGCCGTAATCGATACTGTCGGGCACAGAAGAATATCATATTCCTTGAAAAAGCCAGCCCAGGTCTCCCGCATCATGGTACGCACATAATCCAATACAACCCAATCCCTATGCAACATGGTTATGCCCTTGATGGTGAGGACCTTAGCGCTATGGTCTTCAACAGGGAGGTTCTTGGCTTCGCCCAACTTCATATCGAACACCTCCTGAGGCAGGCCAGCACAGGTCGCCGCCTGAAGCAATTGTGTGAACATTGCATGGCTCTGGGTAAAATCGATATCCGGCTTTTTTTCTTCTATCCTTGCCCCTGCTTTTGCCAGGGCATCAATCGCCTTCTGCAGGCAATCCAGGACATTGATATCAGTCGGAAATACTTTGTCATCCAACCATAAACCAATTTTGAAATCTTTAAGGCTTTTTCCCCGTGCGGGCGGCAAACTGATATTCCAGGCAGTGTTTTGCGGGCACTTGGGCGCAGTTATCAAATCCATCACAAGGTCAAGGTCTTTTGCACTGCGAGCCAAAGGACCGGCAACTGCGATGTCAAGGTCGGTTGAGTATTCTCCAGGAAAGGTACCGGGCGGAGGCGGGATGTGTCCAATAAGGGGAACGATGCCGAACGTTGGCTTATGGCCGAAGACACCGCAGAAATGGGATGGATTCCGGATAGAGCCTCCGATATCACTGCCCATCTCCAACCCGGTCAGGCCTGCAGCAAGGGCGGCGGCTGCACCACCGGAAGAGCCACCAGGCACCCTGTCAAGGTCCCAGGGATTGTTGGTCTGCCCGTAGACATCGTTGTAGCTCTGCACATCCATGGCAAAAAGGGGCAAATTGGTCTTCCCAAAAATAACCGCCCCTTCATCTACCAGTTTCTGTACCACAAATGCATTTTTTTGTGGTTGGTAATCCTTCAGATCCGGCGAGCCGGATGTGCAAGGCATACCTACAGCCTCATATGAATCTTTAATCGTGATTGGCAACCCGTGTAAGACACCCCAATTTTCCCCTTTATCAAGGGCCTTATCAGCTGCCAGGCAACGCTGTTGGGCATTTTCTAAATCGGTGGCAACAATTGCATTGATTTTCGGGTTGTAGCGCTGCATCCGGTCGATGTAATGTTCGAGGAGTTCTATGGATCGGATTTTACGGCTTTTAATGGCTTTTACCAGATCGGTCGCGGATTGAAAGGATAGGTCTGTCATGTCGAGTAACACCTTTTCATTTTGGCTTTATGTTAGATCTGAAATGATTCTGATACCCCTATTTGGATAGTGGAGTCAAGAAATGGGTTTCTCAGCGGTACAGATTGAGACGAGCACACGTTTACACGGATTGAAAAACTATTATTTTAAATTTTCAACAATTGGGGTATAGAGAAATGGCATTGTGAATCAGATTTTTGGGATCTTTAACAAAAGGAAAATTATGTCATTAACAAAACCATATTCTGTCGTAATCAGCGGAACCGGTCTGTATACACCTGAAAATGTCATCACCAACGAAGAATTGGTCGCCTCATATAACAGCTGGGCAAATCAGTACAACACTAAACACTTGATGGAAATTAAAAACGGTGAACTTCCGGAAAAGCCTTTGTCATCAGCTGAATTTATCGTCAAGGCTTCAGGTATCCAGCAACGATTTGCGTATGTTAAGGAGGGGATTCTGGACATCGGTCGGATGCGCCCACTCATACCGGAACGTTCCGAGGAATTGCTTTCCAACCAGGCGGAGATGTCACTTTACGCCGCGAGGGACGCTATAAAAGCTGCTAATAAAAGCGCTAAAGACATTGATGCGGTGATAGTCTCCTGTGCCTACACACAGCGATCCTATCCGGCTATTGCAATTGAAGTACAGAATGAATTAGGGATCGACGGATTCGCCTTTGATATGTTGGTGGCCTGTTCTGCTGCCACATTTGCCCTGCATCGAGCCTATGAGATGGTGGCTGTCGGTACAGCTCGCTGCGTTCTTTTGATCAATCCGGAGTTGACCTCACCCCAGGTAAACTATCAGGACAGGGATAGCCATTTTATTTTTGGTGATGTAGCTACCGCCACGATTGTGGAACGGTTAGATACCTGCAAGGTCGATCAAAAATACGAAATTCTTAGTATCAAGGCAATGACAAAGTTTTCCAGTAATGTTCGTTCCAACATGGGCTATCTCAGCCGTGTTAACGATGTTGACCCTTTTGGTGCCGACAAACTTTTCCACCAAAACGGACGCAGGGTATTCAAGGAGGTGTGCCCCATCGCTGAACAGCATCTCCGCCGTCATGTGGAAAGCTTAGGATATACCATTGCTGATATCAAACGTTGGTGGCTGCACCAGGCCAATATCAATATGAATCAAATGATTATCCAGCGGTTACTCGGGCGGGAGGCGACCTTTGAAGAGGCACCCATCATACTTGATCGATATGCCAACACAGCTTCAGCTGGTTCAATAATCGCTTTTCACCTGCACAAAAATGATCTAAGTAACGGCGACCTCGGAGTAATCAGTTCCTTTGGCGCTGGATACTCCATCGGAAGTCTCGTTGTTCGCAAATCCAATTAACTGCAACCTTGTTAGAGTTAATTGGATTGGCAATAACGGCTAAGCATGTTTTTAGTCAACCAGAACTTCACTATGGCCTGCTCGTCACGGCCTCGGCAAGGTTTTGATGAACCTACCCACTAAATCGATGATCGCCCCTTCGTGTTTCCATCCAAATATACGGCTTCGAGTCGCAGTACAGATACAGTGACCATGGTTTGGCATGATTTCAGATACCATCAATGTGAATTACTGTTCTGTCAGTGCAAGCTTAACACCAAGAGCTGCAAATGTGACCGCAA
The DNA here is from genome assembly GCA_033791325.1 of Desulfobacterales bacterium. Classification (GTDB taxonomy): domain Bacteria; phylum Desulfobacterota; class Desulfobacteria; order Desulfobacterales; family B30-G6; genus B30-G6. The sequence continues at coordinate 3,410 of JASJGV010000158.1, forward strand.
ATGATCTTTGCAACCATACAACGAGTCTTGGAGAGCTAACAACATACCGGCGGACTCCATTTGCCGAAACGCCATACAAAATAAATATGATTAACGTCATGAACATAAACGTGATACCGAGAACAAGCATTTCAAAAATTGGTGATACTTTGTCCGGGGAAACGAAAAGCGGGAGAAAAGCCAAGAAGAATATCGACAGCTTGGGGTTAAGAATATTGATTAAGAAACCTTACGTTGCGATTTTCCATAAACCAGTTTTCGAAGAAGGTGAGCTGAATTTTAACGCACCGGTTTCACGCCACATGGACCAGGCAAGATAAAGCAAGTATACAGCTCCAGCATATTTGACAATTTGAAAAGCTATAGCACTCATATGAAGAATAGCAGATAGCCCAAGTATGCTTGCTGATAAATGTGGGGTAATTCCTGCTGTACATCCGAATGCCGCTGCAATGCTTGCTCGCCAGCCAAGAAAAAGACCTGTTGATATTGTATAAATAACCCCTGTTCCTGGTATCAGAACCACGACCAATGATGTTATTAAAAATTCGGTGCTAAACATTTCTCCCTTATTTAATGTGTGTCCACCATTCTTTATTTCCGGCCATACTCACTGTGTTAACAATTTCACCCAAAATCGGGATTGTTAGGCGGACATTATTTTCTTTTGCGGCCTTAATGGTTCTAATAATTGGCTCGTCCCATGGATGAAAGGCAAGATTGAATGTTGCCCAATGAACGGGTAAAAGTAGTTTTCCCTTAACTTCGATATGTGCTTGTATTGCTTGTTCCGGGTTAACATGGATTTCCGGCCATTTCTCTGAATATGCTCCAATTTTAATTATGGTTAAATCAAATGGCCCATACGCCTCCCCTATTGCCTTGAAATGCTCAGCATAGCCAGTGTCTCCACTGCAGTACACACTTTTCGATTTGCTTTGAATGACCCAGCCTGCCCACAGGGTTTTATCCCTGTCAAAAAGCCCCCGTCCAGAAAAGTGTCTGGCAGGTACACATGCAAATGATAGGTCGTTATATTTTGTTTGCTGCCACCAAGTTAATTCTTCTATTTTATCATTAGGTATTCCCCAGGCCCTGAGGTGATCACCGACACCTTCTGGAACAATAAAATGGGATCCCTGTCGTGCCAGTATTTTCACAACATTTTTATCCAGATGGTCGTAATGATCATGTGTGATCAGAACAATATTAACTTTAGGCAGCTGTTCAACCATTACAGGTGATTTGCTGAAGCGCTTGACAAAGAATGGTATCGGAGATGCATATGTTGAGAACACAGGGTCAATCAGAATCCTGTGTCCTGAGATGTCAAGAAGTATGCTGGAATGACCCAGCCACCAGAAAGATAGGCCATCATGAATTGTTTCTGGAAATGAATTTTTGTTCAATTCCACGACAGGAATTTCACCATCTGGCGTTGTTCTTTCTCCACCCTTTATCCAATCCCATGTAACGGATAAGGTGCTTCCATCGGCTATCATTTGTGTAGGAATCCAATTTTTAAATTTATCTCCTGACTTTGCAGGCACGATAACTTGATTTTCTGCGACTTTTCTTGTCATATCATTACCTGCGTATACATGTGCTGAAGTTAAAATAGAAAATACGATTGTCAGCAATGTGAAAATACAGCGGTATATCATATTTATAAACCGTTTAATTACAGATTATATTTTACTTTAGCTTAACCCCTGACTACAGATAGATAACATGGCCGGTTTCAGGAGCATCAAAAA
>JASJGV010000159.1:0-3101 GCA_033791325.1 Desulfobacterales bacterium
GAGCTTGTGGCCCAGATCAAGGCCCTGGGACCCAGCCAGGCCAGAATGCAGAGGGTGGGGTGAGGGTCCGAGGGTTGGAGGGTGATACAAGGGTTCGAGGGTGGCTGAAAGCTGTCAGCGAAAGGCACCTAACAGCCTACAGCCTAAAATGCTAAAAGGCTATAAATGGAGGATTGAATGATAAAAACGGTCAAAATAGACATCAAGGATCAGGATCTGCTCGGAACGTTCAGGGCGCTATTCAAAAACATTCTGGAAAAGAAAGACATCAGCGCCATTCTGGCTCCCTGGCGGCTTCCCACAAAAACAATGGTCATGCCGACGCTATTGACGGATCCTGACCAATTGAAAGGTGTGGACCCCCTGTCCCCGGCATTTCCAATCAATAGCGCCAAAATCGTGTCCAAACTCACACGCAAATCCTCAGGTGGAAACATAGCAGCCGTGATGCGACCATGTGAAATCAGGGCCTTTGTGGAACTGGTCAAACTCAAGCAGGCACGCACCGAAGAGTTGATTCTCATCGGTGTCGATTGTCTGGGGGCCATAGGAAACAGGGACTATCTGAATGGGGCAAGGGAAAACAGCGACCAGATTACAAAAAATTTTGTCAATCAGATGCTTTCCGGGAAGCCCGTGGACATGGACGGTATTGACCTGACTCAGGCATGCCGGTCCTGTGAACTCCCCCTGGCCCAAGGCGCAGATATCAACATCGGTCTTTTTGGTGTGGATACCAGTAGACAACTCCTGGTCCAGGCACTCACAGACAAGGGCAGCCGTCTCCTGGAAGACCTTGATCTCGCAACAACTGAAGAACCTGCCTCGCGCAGGAAAGAGATCGACCGTTTGATTTCAGAAAAGACAGCATTTCGAGACAACATGTTCGCTGACGTCGAGAACAAGGTCGGCAGTTTAGAGAAACTGAATACCTATCTGGCCGGTTGCGTAAACTGCTACAATTGCCGGGTCGCATGTCCTGTCTGCTATTGCAGAGAGTGTGTTTTTGTTACCGACGTTTTTGACCACGAACCCAATCAGTACCTGCAATGGGCCAGGAAAAAAGGGGCTGTCAAAATGCCAACAGACACGCTGCTGTACCACATCACCCGCCTGGCACATATGAGCACTGCCTGCGTGGGATGTGGACAATGCACCAATGCATGCCCCAATGATATTGAGGTCATGCCCCTGTTTCGCATGATCGCACACAAAACCCAGAAAGCATTTGATTACGAGGCCGGCAGAAACCTGGAAGAAAAGCCGCCCCTGTCTGAATTCAAGGAGGACGAGTTTGCGGAAATTGTTGGACTGAATAATTAGCTATAAGCAGTAGGCCATAAGCTGCTTACTGCTTACCGCTTAAAGCTGAATTTGGTGTACATCAAATTCATAGGAGATTTAGTATGGGCAAGAAAATGGGCAAAGCACTGGTAGTGGGTGCTGGAATCAGCGGTATCCGCTCGGCACTCGACCTGGCCGAAACCGGGTACGGTGTTACCCTTATCGATCGCGAGTCACATATGGGTGGCATTCTCAGCCAGTTGGACGATCAGTTTCCATCAAACCATTGTGGCATGTGCAAGATGCTGCCCCTTGTCAAACGCGATCAATCATCACAGTTTTGCCTGCGCAAGGGTCTTTTTCACGAAAATATCGACATTCTTCTCAACACAGAGGTCGTAGCCATAGGCGGCGAACCTGGCAAATTTTCGGTGTCCATGCGCGAAAAACCCACTTGGATCGATCCGCAGCGATGTGTTGGCTGCGGTGTATGTGAGACGGTTTGCCCGGTGGAAATCCCGGACACTTTCAATCAGGGTTTGACAACGCGTAAGGCCATCTATCTGCCTGTTCCCCACACAATCCCAAATCCGTATGTCATTGATCTTGCAGCCTGCAATCAATGTGGAGAATGCGAAAAGATCTGTCCCACCCAGGCTGTTCAATTGTCACTCGCCAAAAAAATAGATTTTCGCATTCTCGTGGTGGATGACGAACTGATCGTACGCGACTCGCTAAAGGAATGGCTGGAAGAAGAGGATTTTTCCGTGGACGTTGCTGATTCCGGGTCCGAGGCTCTGGAAAAACTGTCTAAGACATCGTTCAATCTCATGTTGACGGACATCAAGATGCCGGGAATGGATGGTGTTGATCTCCTCAAGAAAGCAAAAGAAAATTTTCCAGACTTGTGTGTTTTGATGATGACCGCTTTTGCCACCGTAGAAACAGCGGTAGAAGCCATGAAAATAGGGGCCCAAGATTATCTGATGAAACCATTTGATCCTGAACAGATGATCGCGAAAATCATGCGGGTTTATGAGGAAATTGAGGCGGGTGATCTTCGACAGCTCGAGGTGGGCGCCATCGTGTTTTCAGGAGGCACAGCATATTTCGACCCTGACAAATCAAAAAACATATACGGCTACAGGACAAACCCCAGTGTGATAACCAGTCTGGAACTGGAACGACTGCTGAGCGGCACCGGGCCGACCCAGGGACGACTAGTGAGACTCCATGACGGTAAAACCATCGAAAAAATCGCCTGGATACAGTGCGTAGGCTCTCGAGATGCCCAGTACAACGCAGATTACTGTTCTTCTGTCTGTTGCATGGTAGCCATAAAGGAAGCCATGTTGGTCATTAAAAAGAGCCCATCTCCTGTTGAAACAGCCATTTTTTATATGGATATGCGCACCTTTGGAAAATCATTTCAGCGTTACCGTGATAGCGCAGAACAAGAACACGGTGTCCGATTTGAAAGGGCTCGCATCCATTCTATCACAGCGGATGTGGTATCCGGAAACCCGGTTATCCGATACGTGCAAACCGACGGAAGTATTCATAACGAAACCTTTGACCTAGTGGTTTTGGCAGTCGGTCAACGACCGGCCCATGGTGTCGAAGAATTATCAAAATTGATTGACGCACCCTTGAACTCCTGGGGATTTATCCAGACAGAACCGCTTTCTCCGGTGGCTACCGACAAGTCGGGGGTACTGGCCGGCGGGTCGTTTTCAGGTCTAAAGGCTATCACTGAAACCGTGATGTATGCATCCGCTGCATATCTGTCAGCCTCCCGGATTATTCATGTTGCGGGG
>JASJGV010000160.1:0-13339 GCA_033791325.1 Desulfobacterales bacterium
CAGGAACAGGTGGAATCTGCCAAGACCCACGAGGTCCACATGGAATTGATGGATCTGCTGAAGCAGATCGTGGTCTATTCGAGTAACATTGCCAAAACATTTCTTGTGAAGTGCCAAGCGGAGAAGAACTAAAATAAAAGCAGGGTTGGAGGGGAAACAGACGGTTTTAAGTTTTAAGTGTTAGGTTTTAGGTTAAGCCGTCAGCTATTAGCAACGATCAATTACGCGCGCAGCGCAAATATCGTCCGAAGGACTAATGACGCACGAAGTGCTAATAACATCCGGAGGATAAATGTCGCCTGAAAGGCGGTAAAAGGCAACTATGTATTTCCCCTACTACATTGTCTACATGGTAATCGGTTTTGTCATCACCCTTGTGGTGTTCTTCTGGGCTTTGAACCGGGGACAATTCAAGGACCAGAATCGTGCGCGCTTCATACCCCTTGAAGCCGGCGTCAGCACCAAGCCGGTAAAAATATCACGGTTTGCCCGTCTGGAATTCATAGCGCTGTTTGCGCTTGTGGGTATCGGACTGGCGACATCGGCCGCCGTCGTTGTCTTTGCCCTGTTCAAGGCGGCAGGTTGACAAAAACCACCTTCGGGGTTAATTTTTTTGAGATATCAATAAAGCCAATTGGTAATAACCTGGCCGGAAAGACCAGGTGGTACTTGTGATAAAGAGGACTAAACCATGCGATATTTTGAACTGTTGGGTGTTCAGCATGTTATCATGTATCTGTTCGCCGCTGTTATATTCACACTGTTACTTGCCATTGCTCTTGGTTTTTACCATTTTCGATCAAAAGACGCTGTTGATCGCGAAACACGTATCATCGAAAAATTCCCCGATGGCATCCAGGGCCGCAACGCCCCGTTTCCGGCTATTGCCTATTTGACCATTGCGGGAACCCTTGCCTGGGTCCTGGCATATATACTGACGATCGGTCTTATGGAGATAAACATCTGATGGAACAGACAGGACATCATACATCGGGAATTAAAACGTGGTCCATCGTTATTCTAATGGTGGGATGGGTGTTCTTTAAAGGGTGGCTGGCATATCATTTTATCGGTGATCTTGGCCAGCCTGACTGGGATTACCGGCCCATAAAGGACGTCCCGGCAGAATCGGCCTATGCCGTCAACAAACCATACCATCCACTGCCGTTTGGTCAGCACGTGCTGGGTGAACAGGGGCAGGAGGAAAACCCATCACATTTGTCCGTGGTGACGCTTCAAGGTGTTCAATAGATGAAAAAATTGTTTGGACTCTTTATCATCGTTGCAATTATCAGCCTGGTCGCCTACCAGGCCCTGATGTACTACGACAATAACTTCCGCTACGGTCGGATGCGGGAAACCCCGGGTGTAAAACCCCACGAGGAACCCCTGCTGGTTCTTGAGTCAGGCATCGTTCCCATCCATGGTGGAGACGCAGTCTATCGTTTAACACCGGCTGCTGACCTGGTATCACCCCTCAACATGAAAGCATCCAACACCGTCGCCAGGGGCAAAGATTTATACCGTGTATACTGTGCACAGTGCCATGGGAACAACTTCGACGGCAATGGTACGGTTGGGCAGAGTTTTCAACCCTTGCCTGCCAATCTTCGCAGTCCCCAGGTTCAGGCAAAAACAGAAGGTGAATTATTCAAGTCCATCAGCTTCGGGATCCCCGACGGCCGTCAACCCGCCCTCGACACAACCATAACACCGGATGACCGCTGGCATATCATCGCCTTTGTGCAATCCCTGGGTTCATCCAACCCATAATACATACCCCGGATGTATTTCATTTTTCTATTTGATACTGTATATAGGGGTTGTCAGAAAAACGTTCCGATTAAGGACCGTTTTTTCTGCTACAAACCCTTATGCCGCGATCCTATTTTCAGAACATTATTATGACAAGCGGTATAAATACTATCTTTTAATATAGACAGAGCGGAAATCGCACAAGACCGGTGGGTGATCCCGATACGATCGGGAAACTGTTTGAGATCCTTAGAGACCATTTTGCCGAACAGTATGATGATTGTCCACAGAATCTCATTAGATGCTGCTGGGCATGATCTCTCTTCAAAGTTTGGCACTGTTCGGTATAGGGCCTCTTAGGAGCGAGTTTTTGCCGGTCGGATCGGGATTATCCATCGGTCGAAACACCGTTCTCATTTATCTTCATTTGTACCGTCAGTTGTGTCTCAAGGACATGGTAGTCATGCATAAAGCAACCTGTGATCTATGTGGTTTGTCTCTCCGTCATGGAGCCGTTACCGCAGTCATTTCCGAAAAACCAATGCAATTTTGCTGCTTCGGCTGCAAACAGGTCTATGAAATGCTGCTGGCGGCATCGGGTGACCTGGGTCCGGATGCTTTCAGGGAAACAGAGATTTTCAAACGTTGTGTAGCAGCTGGTATTATACCGGAATCCATGGAGGACCTTGAGAGAAAAGTCCTGTCAAAAAAACCGGACAAAGACCACCCACCCAACCGGACAGCCAAAATCGATACCGATGCACCCGTTTCAGAAATGGACAGTGGTTTATGGCTCGATCTAATTGTCAGCGGCATGTGGTGCCCGGCCTGCGCCTGGGTGGTTGAAGAAACATTGATCAAAGAGCCGGGTGTAAAACAGGCCAAATGCCAATTTACCACAGACCGTGTCAAACTCCAATACAACCCGGTCCTCACTTCACCGCAATATCTCATGGATGCCATTGAAAAGATCGGATACCATGGCAGCCCTGCCGAGGATGGGCAAAAAAGACCGGAGTCCAGAAGGGAGTTTATCCGTCTGGGCATTTCAGCCTTTTTAACCATGAACGTGATGATGCTTTCTTTCGCTCTTTATACCGGATTTTTCACCCAGCTCTCTGCTGATGCCATCCATCACCTTACCTGGCCCATTGTTGTCATGGGTTCGGCTGTTTTTATTTACGGCGGTGCCCCGATTCACCGCAAAGCCATATCCGGACTTTCCGCAGCATCCCCGGGCATGGAAACCCTCATCAGCATGGGGGCCGGCAGTGCTTTTTTTTACAGCCTCTTCAACTGGCTAACGGGGAGTATTCATCTCTATTTCGATACCGCGTCCATGTTGATTACCCTGGTACTGGTGGGCAAAACCATCGAACAACATGCCAAAGATAGAATCAATACGCAGATCAACAGATTCTTTGAACTTCAGCCTTCCAAAGTAAGGATTTGCACCGAAAAATATCCTGAAGGAAGATATGTGGATGCCGGTCAGCTGTCCTCCAGAGATATTTTCAGAGTTGAAGCAGGGGAAACCGTCCCGGCAGACGGCAGGATTCTGAAAGGAGATGCACGTCTTGATGAAAGCACCCTCACCGGTGAAGCTAAACCGATCCACAAACAAAAGGGAGCTCTATTGAACAGCGGAACAACGGTCATCTCAGGCTCCCTCCGGGTATCGGCTCACGCGGTCGGAAAAGACTCTCTGGTGGGTCAGTTGATCTCGGTAATGGAAGCGTCCCTGGATAATAAATCCCATATGGAGGATATAACGGACAAGGCCCTGAAGTATTTTGTACCCACCATCGTACTGCTATCCATTGGCACGGCTGCCGTCTGCCTTGGTATGGGGTTTAGTGTTCAGCATGCCATCATTCGTGCCGTCACCGTCATGGTGATCTCCTGCCCCTGTGCCTTGGGTGTTGCTATTCCATTGGCAAGAGTGGCGGGAATCTCACTGGCCGGCAAAAACGGCATCCTTGTTCATCACTTTTCAGCCTTTGAAAAAATCAGAAACGTCAATGCCTTTGTTTTCGATAAAACCGGTACCCTCACCCGGGGAGGATGGGAGCTGATGCAAACGGAGTTATTGAACGGCTGGCCCGTGGAAAAGGTTCTCTCCCTTGCCGCAGGCCTGGAAGCCCATTCATTCCATTATGCCGGGGAAGCCATTGTTCATGCAGCCAGGAAAAGGAACATTGCACCTGCAACCACTACCCGGGTAACGGAAACAGACAATGGTATTTCCGGGGTTATCGATAACAATCTCGTCAAAATCGGATCTTTAAACTTCCTTTCCGGCGACACCCATGACACACTGTCGTATCACGGCGATGCAGAAACGGAAAAGACATCCGCCATTTCTACCGTCCATATGAGTGTTGGCGGAAAGCCCTGCGCCCTGTTTCACTTTGGGGATGTTGTTCGTGCTTCAAGCAAAATCGTTATTCGACATTTGAAAGAGCGGGGCATGAAACTTGCTCTGATATCCGGTGATGGTCAACAAACCACCCAAAAGATCGGCAATATCGTCGGCATTCCAGAATGCCAGGGGGGTATGCAGCCAGAAAATAAATCTGAATTTATTAACACCCTGCGAGAGCAGGGATATTGTGTAGCCATGGTGGGCGACGGTGTCAATGATGTGCCGGCCCTGGCTTCTGCCGATCTGGGGATTGCCGTGCATTCCGGGCATCGAATCGGTATGGAAGCCTCCGGTATTACCTTGATGGGAAATGATCCCGCACAAATACTCACCTTCTCTGAACTGGCCTCACATGTTTCGCGCACGATTCAGCAGAACCTCATCTTTACCTTTCTGTATAACCTGATCAGTATCCCCATAGCCATGAGCGGTCTGCTGAATCCGCTGGTTGCGGTCTCCGCCATGCTCATGAGCAGTTTGAGCGTCACAGGGAACACGCTGTATCTCACACGGCGGGTCTCCAAACAGAAACGTTCCCGGGATATGCAAGAGGTATAAAATCGTGTAACGAATTTATTTTGCTTGACAAATTAAGGGATTGATTTAATATCCTAACGGTTTTACACCGTATGGCGTCAGGCGTGAACGACCATTCCAAAGATGCGCCCCATGAACCGCAAGAGCGAGCGCATTCCGTGCAGTCTGCTGCAGGGTTCTTCAATTCTAATGTAAACAGAAGGGTATGATGAGAGCACTTTCAGATACGCAATTCGATATTTTCTAATGACCGGATCCAATAAAAATATCGATCCCAGCGAAATTCTTCATTTTGATGGTCATGCCGTGGACTGGTGGAACATGAATGGCCCCCTGAAAGCCCTGCACGAGATCAACCCCCTGCGATTGCAGTATATTGATGAACGCGCCGGTATTGCAGGCAAAACGATTCTGGATGTCGGGTGTGGCGGCGGGATCCTGTCGGAATCCCTGGCCTCTGCCGGTGGATATGTAACCGGAATAGATATGACGGCCTCTGCTTTGTGCGCAGCCCGGGAACATCTGAAAAAAACAAACACGCAGGTTCAATACCGCCGCGTAACGGTGGAAGCACTTTCAAAGGAAACCCCAATCCGCTATGATAACATAACATGTATGGAATTGCTGGAACACGTTCCCCAACCATCATCGATACTCAGCGCCTGCGCTCAACTTCTTAGACCAGGCGGAAATATGTTCATCGCCACCATCAACCGAACCTGGACGGCGTATATCTTGGTAATCCTGGCGGCTGAGTATCTATTGAGAATTGTCCGCAAGGGTACGCACACCTATGGTAATTTTATCCAGCCCCAGGAGATTGTGCACTGGGCAAACGATGCCGGTTTGAAAATGGCGGATCTTTCCGGGTTTTTGTACAACCCTTTTACGGGAAACTCACGTCTCTCGTCCTTTACTAAAATGAACTATCTGATACATTTGAGAAAAATATGACCGAACCCACTAAAAACAGACTGAACGAATTGAAACCACCTGCCTGGCTTGATGAAAATGAACGCAAGATCATGTTCGATTCCCAGGTGGATTCAACAGATACCGCCTTTTTCGGATTCAAGAAGCAGCGGACCCATGAAAAGGTAAAAAGCGTTTTATCCCATTTCAACCGTGTGGCACCCAAGTATGATTTCATGAACTCCGTTCTCAGCTTCGGGATTCATCACGCCTGGAAAAGAACTGCCATCCGCATGCTCGATCTAAAGCCGGGTGAACAACTCCTGGATGTCTGTGGTGGCACCGGGGATCTGGCGGTTCTTTCCGCTGCACGCGTCGGACATGGGGGGCATATCTTTATTTATGACATCAACCGCGCCATGATGACAACCGGAAGGGACAGACCTGAGAATCAAGACAATCGTACACATATTCATTACATTGAAGGTGATGCGGAGCAGATAGCCTGCCGGGAAAACTGGTTTGATGCGGCCATTGTCGGGTTTGGTATCCGGAATCTGACCCATCTTGAAAAAGGTTTCCAGGAAATGTACCGTGTTTTGAAACCGGGCGGCAAAGTCATGTGCCTGGAATTCTCAAAGCCTACCAATCCCCTGTTCCGCTGGTTGTATGACTTCTATTCCTTTAACATCATGCCCTTTGCCGGTTCCATCCTTGCCGGTTCGCGACAGTCTTACGCCTGCCTGTCCCAAACCATTCGCATGTTTGCATCTCCGGATGAGTTAAAAGAAATTTTAGAGGGCATTGGATTTGAAGCGGTGTCCTACAAACGACTGACCAACGGTATCGCCGTGATCCACATGGGTCGAAAACCGCTCACCCATCGATAAAAGTTTTTTATTGGGAAAATGAATGTTTGACTACAACCAGAAAACCGAGTTTGCTCGTGGAAAAATCGTTCAGCTTGACAATGAACTGGATGCAGCATCTCCCATATTCTTCGGGTATGATATCGAAGATCAATTCACGGAAGTCCTTGCGCAGTCAACACACCACATTCCTGCCGACAAACTGTTTTTGTTGACGGACCGCTCTATCTTCAGTCTTTTCGGTGAAAAGGTTTTAAGCAAACTCAATGATAGATTTCCAAACACGGAACTGTACCTTCTCCCCGAGGGAGAGAAATGCAAAAGTTTTACAGTTCTGCAGAAACTGTGCAATTACCTCATACAAAAAGGGGTAAGTAAACGATCGCTGCTGATCGCCCTGGGAGGCGGCTCCATCGGAAATATCTCCGGTCTTGCAGCCGGCCTGATATTCAGGGGCATTCGATTCATTGAAGTTCCCACAACACTTTCCCATCAGACCGATGGAATGCTTAGCAACAAACAGGCCGTGAATGGAGAGTTCGGTAAAAATCACTTCGGCCTTTACCATGCGCCTATTTTTTCATGGACGGACACACGATATCCTGAAACAGAACCACTACGATTCAAAAAATCCGGGATCGTCGAAGGAATCAAAAACGGGCTGATCGATCAGAAAACGTTTCTTCCGTATCTGGAAAAAACCATCAAAAGAAATGGCGATTATTCTCCACGGGAACTTACCGATCTATGTTTCAAACTGATTATTTCAAAACTTGAGATTCTAAAAAAAGATCCCACAGAAAAGCACTACGGAATCATCCTTGAATACGGTCATACCTTTGCCCATGCCATCGAATGGCTCTCAGAAGGTTCACTGGCTCACGGCGAGGCCGTTTCCATCGGCATGAAAATCGCAGCGGAGCTTTCCGCTGAATTGGGCTATATTGAGAATGACGTGGTGACCCTCCACTATCACTTAATAGATGAGTTACTGGCACTGAAGCCCAGATTTCCAGAAAACCTTTCCCCGGAGTCCATCCTCGACACCATGGTTGTCGACAATAAAAAAATGGGCAGGGATGTGAGATATGTTCTTCTAAAAAAAATCGGACAATGTAAAAAAGGTAGTGGAGATTACCTCATCAGTGTTGATAAAAAAATCGTTCAATCTGTGATAGAAACATTTATCAACACGCATGGTTCCTCCTAGTTGCCTCTTTCCCATAAAGGGCCGCCAAAATGGAAAATTGCGATTCAAAAGATTTTTCTGGAATGTCATCGCCCGTGACCGCCCCTCCCCGCCGGAGCCACTGGCTCCGCACCTTGAACGTGACGGATGCACCGGCCCATACGGACGGCCCCCATTGCGGATCCATGGGCCATGTTCTGTCGTTTCCCGAAAGTTGTCGTTTGGCCGAAAAGTTCGGGTTTGATGCCGTCAATGCGGATCGTCATTTTTTGAAGGATCGTGGCACCGTTCAAGCAGTCAACCTGCTGAAGCGACACAGGTTAAAACCGGGCGCATTCGCTTTTTCAGCTGCGTTCAATGAATGCTTTTCCGAATCGGATTTTGAGCAAAGTCTTACGACATTCGAGCAGGATCTATCGTTATGCAGGAAGGCTGGCTTCAAATGTTGTGTGGGATATGTGCAACCATCCTCCGATACCCTCAACTATTATGAACATTTTGCACTTTTATGCGACCGCCTGAAACGAGTAAAGCCTCTGCTGGAAGTATATGATGTGCATCTCGGCTTGGAATTTATCGGCCCGACCACCATGCGAATACAGCGAAAATTTGACTTCATCCACACCATGGACGGAATCAGGAGTCTCATCGCGGCCGCAAATGCACAAAACTGCGTGGGTATCAAACTGGATGCCTTTCACTGGTATACCAGTGGTGCAGGATTATTGGATCTTGAAAAGCTTTCTCCCGGGGAAGTTGTTTATGTGGAAATCAACGACGGCCTGAAAGGAAATTTCGACCGGTTCACATTGCCCGAGTTTGAACGGGAACTGCCACAAGCAAATGGAACCATCGATATCGCCGGAATGCTCGGAAAACTCGATGCCCTGGGCTTTACTGGTCCGTTAGTGGTGGAGCCATGGAATGCACAGCTACGTGGAATGAACCCTGAGGATGCTGTAGAGAGGGTAAAGCTTGCCTTGGATCTCAGTTTGAAAAAAGCCGGGATAACAGCCTGACTGAAGCGTTATAGGGGTTGTCAGCAATGATTACTCTCGCCAATGTTCGGGTTCATTCAAGGTATCTGCACAAATTATTTTGCCGCTAAAATTATCAATAACACCTGGTTTAAATTCCTGAACCATCCAGGCAGAGGCGTCTTTCGTCGGGATAGGGTAAGGCGCTTCAAAGCCTCGAGCTCCTGCTGGTTTGAATCCAAAACGTGGATAATACTCCGGATGCCCTAAAACAAACACAAGATCGATCCCTAAGTCAGACAATTGCTTTAAACCTTCCTTGATGAGTTTGCCACCCACGCCCTTTCCTTGGGCCTCTGGTAGGATTGCGAGTGGCGCAAGAATCATGGCAGATAGCGCATCTTCATTCCCAGTTATTCGAACCCTGGTAAAAAGAATGTGTCCAATCGCCTCATCTTCATCAATGGCAAGCAGGGATAGTAGTGGTTTGGCACTATCATCATTCAGTAAGTCGTTTACAAGCTTCGATTCTTTGCTATGCCCAAAAGCTTCCGTTTCTATGCGTAAGACATCATTTAATTCTGAACCCGTTGCTTTTTTGGTAATCAAGTTTTTCTCCATTTTTGGTGGATTGCCAGCCATTTATTGTAAAGATCTGTATACCATCAATTTGGTGATGTAATACAAGAAATATTCTACCCTTTTTAACTACAGGCGAGAAGCAGTAAGTTATAATTTTACGGAACTATATAGGGGTTGTCAGAAAAACATTCCGATTGAGGACAGTTTCACTGCCGCTCAGGGATCACCCATCAGCCTTAGTGCGTTACCTTTGTTTGGTTTATAGGTCCGTAATTTTATTACCTCAAGTGCATATTTTCAGCCTGTTCAGATTGAAGCTTATGATTCGAAGTCAATGATGTTTGGTAAAATCAGATAATATGTAAATCAAAACTTGTATCCAATCTGTTGATGGAATATATTTCTATTTGTATATTCTGATCAGATTCCATAACTTTATAGCGGAAAGGGCATAGACTATGAATCTGAATCTTCTAAGGAAAAAGAAAGGTTTTATCTGTGATATGGACGGCGTCATCTACCACGGGGACCACTTGTTGCCGGGAGCACAGGCCTTTGTGGAGTGGATCAAGAAGGAAAGTAAAAGATTCCTGTTTCTAACCAACAGCAGCGAGAAGTCACCGCGTGAGCTCAAGGAAAAGCTCGATCGCCTCGGTATCCAGGTGGGGTCGGCCCATTTTTACACCAGCGCCCTGGCTACTGCCAGCTTCCTGGCATCCCAGTGTCCAAACGGCAGTGCTTATGTAATCGGCGAAGCGGGCCTGATCAATGCACTGTACGAAGCCGGTTTTTCCATGAACGAAATCAACCCGGATTACGTGGTGGTGGGAGAGAGCCGTTCCTATAACTATGAAAAGATCGAACGCGCTGTACGACTCGTCAGAAACGGCGCCAAACTCATTGGGGCCAACCCGGACCTGACGGACAAACTGGGCAAGAACTTTGCCCCTGCTACCGGTGCACTGATCGCCCCCATCGAACTTGCCAGTGGTACGAAAGCCTACTTCGTGGGAAAGCCCAACCCGATCATTATGCGCCACGGAAGAAAATTACTGGGTTGCGAGCGGCAGGACACGGCCATTGTCGGCGACAGAATGGACACGGATATCATTGCCGGTATCCATTCCGATATTGATACCGTGCTTGTACTCAGTGGGGTCACCTGTGAAGAAGATCTCAAACACTTTGCCTATCACCCGCGGTATATTCTTTCGGGAGTGATAGATATTCCGGGATAATCGGCTTGGCGGTTCACCGCTATGACAAGCAATGTCGGGGGAAATTGATTTCGGGTGATTTGTTAAATAATCAGTTGGTTAGGATGAAGGTGCCTGGTCCGCACGGGCTGGGTGCATCGGGATATTGCTGTCTTCATCGAAGGTGATAGTAAGATGATGGTAGTCAGTTTTGCTGACAGATCTAAGTGGGTAAGGTGCTTTCTGATATACTTTCCACATAGCGATATTGTTAGCTAGCACATCGGCTGAAATTCCCTGTAGCCCTCTCTCTTTGGCGAGTCTAATGAGGATATTCAGAAGATAGGTGGCAATCCCTTTGCCTTGGTAATCCTCGTCCACAACAAAGGCCGTGTCTGCGTATGGCCGGTCCTGCATTGCAGCGTACCGGGCTTCGGCAATCAGTCTGCCGCCCCCTGGCTCCCCCACTAATCCTACAATTGAAATGTTCTGACTATAGTCCACGTTCACATATTTTTGCATACGTGTATGAGGCATGGCTTTGATCGGGCTGAAATATCGATAGTACACGGATTCGCTGGAAAAACGATAAAAAAGACGCCGCATCTCTTCTTCGTCCGACGGCCTGATAGCCCTGAACCGGACGTTCAGTCCATCCTTGAAGGTATGTATACTGCTGAGTTCCTCTGGGTAGTAATGGCCTGACTCAAGATAGATTTGATCACGGTATATCAGGCAAGCCTCCTTGGCTTGATTGATCAACATGGCTCTGTCTTCCGGATGAGCGATATCGATGAGAGCCAGCGCCCGTTCCCGAACCGACCGGCCCGCAAGATGAGCCACACCATATTCAGTGACCACAAAATCAATGGATGAAGCCACCTCCAGTTGCTTTGGAAACTCGTTGACTGTCAGACGGATATTCGGCTCCCCCCTCAAATTCCTGCTTGGCAGCCCCATGATGATTCTACCCCGGGAAGAAAAATTTGCACCCTCTACCATTTCTTCGGCCGCACCCTGGCTGGCTGACATCAATCCTTTACCTGCATGCATAGCCACCCGCCCGGAAAGATCGATTTTTCGGGCGGGAAGGATCGCCATATATCTCTTGTTACCCCCCACCAGTCGTGGATCGGCAACCACTTTGATGCTCTGAAACTCGATTAGAGGGTTGTCATTGAGCCAACGTATCAACTCGGGCGTGCCAAATGCGTAGGACACAACACTTTTACCCGGAAAGACTCGTTTACGCCGGTTTGAAACTGCGCCGCTCTTGATAATCTCCATCAATGCATCCGTAATCATCAAACTGTGCACACCCAGCTGGCGTTTCTTGGAAAGATACGGAACCAGTGCTTCATACAGCGGTCCCATGGAATACCCGATACAGTCTCCATCTTGAAGCAGACTGGCCACATTGTAGGCAACCTTGTCGAAAACATCGTCTGTTGACCACCGATCGGTATAGATCATCGGCTCAGTGGATTCGACTAAATAATTGAAATCATCCACGTGAACAAACGTATCACCATTTGTCCGGGGTGTTTCGCAATTGATCTCACCCACAACCAGGTCAGCTTTCTCCATGGCTTGCCGGGCTACGTCCACAGACACGCCCAAACTTGCGTATCCTGTTTCGTCCGGCGGCGATATCTGCACAAAAGCGGCATCCACCTGGATCGCCCCCGATGCTATCAAGCCGGGAAGTTTGGAAAACCTGGACTGGATCAAATCCACACGACCAGCGGTAATCGCCTCGTTGGCCACATATCCGGAAAAAAACGTCTTGAGACGATACTTTTGAAAGTAGCGTTCGTCGATAGGCAAAGCCTCACCCACACTGATGAGCTGGATCAGGGTCAAGTCTGACAGGTTGCCCATGGTTGAGGCCATTAAATTCTGGATGAGGGTTCGGGGTTCGGCCACTCCGGTTCCCAGAAAAATATTCATTCCAGGCCGAATGCTATCCATCACCTTTTCAGGATTTACGATTTTTCTGTTCCAGGGTACCAGTTTTTTTCGATTCATGAGAAGCCTCCACCAGCATCATTCTTTTTAGGATCATCTCCCAATTAGTTGGGAGAAAGGGTTCAGGAATCCTTCTTTTAGATCAACTCTTTTGGAGATAATCCATATTTACATTGACTTGGTAGATATTTTTGCAACTGATTTATTTGTGCTTTGCTCCGATCCGGAAGGACATAAGCCGCACATCTTTTTTGTATTTCTTTAAAAATATTTTTATCTACAAGTATTTCCGAAGAAAAATTGTTTGGGTCTATTCCATTTTTATCAAAAATATTACTGACTCTCTGTTCTTTTCTGTAAATAGCTGGTGAGCCGATCGTCAAAAAGCTTTTTGTTTCCATAGATTCTGCCAGTTTGTCATTGAGCATGGGATCAAAAGAAAGATTCAGGCCCTGAAGTGTCCGATTGCAGTTGATTATTAGTTCTTCATCCAGAATCATTTTATTAAAACTTCCCCCTGCAAATGCAGCCATAATACCAGGATAGCACCAGATTTCCTCTACGCGGGTCATATAATAGGGTGCTATTGAGGTGAAACAGGATTCAAATCCACCTTGATAATCATTTCGGGTACCGTCAGACAAGCCCCCGCAAAGAACACAGTTCATTTCAAAATGAAGGCAAACTTCATAAAACATGATCTGAACGTGAAGGAATTCGGGACTGCCATAAGCCGGTTGTAAAGACCGCATGTCTGACATGGTAGAAAAATTACTGAAGGACACACCGATACCAGGCTTGAGCAGTTGAACATAAACCACCCCTGCCAAGCAAATAGCAAAGTCGTGAACAACAATCCCCAACAGGCTTTCAGGCCCGGTCATACAAGACAAGGTACAAGGATAAATCGTTATATCTTGTTCTTCTTC
>JASJGV010000161.1:0-3506 GCA_033791325.1 Desulfobacterales bacterium
CCTCTGGCGGAGGACCCGGAGAGGTTCTACCGATTCGGGGAGAATTCATTTTTATAGGTTGCAGCGATAACAGGAGCAACATTTTGTTATTGTGAATCATCTCGTTACTTAAAATTAGGTATGGGGCCTGTTGTGATAGTGCCGCAGGCCTCTTTGGGTCAAAACGCGAGGGTACTCTCCCCGCAATAGTGTGCCTGCCTCTCTGCGGCAACCACCGCGCTTGCCAGATAGTCGTCAAAGTTCATGGTCCGGTCAATGGATCCTTCCGGGGTGAGTTCCACAATACGGTTGGCCACGGTCGAGACGAACTGGTGGTCGTTGGAAGCGAAAAGAATGACTTCGGAAAAGGCTACGAGTCCATCGTTGAGGGCGGTAATGGACTCCAGGTCCAGGTGGTTGGTGGGCTCGTCCAGCAAAAGCACATTGGAACCGGCCAGCATCATGCGGGCGAGCATGCAGCGCACCTTCTCCCCACCGGAAAGAACCCCGGTCTTTTTCATGGCCTCTTCCCCGGAGAAGAGCATGCGGCCAAGGAAACTACGGGCAAAGCTCAACCCCTCTTCCGGGGCGTACTGCAGCAGCCACTGGGCAAGGGGTATATCGGTCTCGAAGAAACGGCGGTTCTCCTTGGAGAAGTAGGTGGTGGTGACGGTCTGGCCCCATCGGAAGCTGCCGGAGTCCGGCGCCATCTCTCCTGCCAGGATCTGGAACAGGGCAGTTTTAGCCTGGCTGTTGTCTCCCACAAAAGCGATCTTATCCCCTTTGTTCACCACCAAGTTGAAGCTATTGAGGATCTTCTCCCCATCCATGACTTTGGTGATATTATCAATTTCCAGGATGACACTCCCGCAGGGACGTTCCGGTTTGAAGACGATCCAGGGATATTTCCGGGATGAAACCGGCATCTCATCCAGGGTAATCTTTTCAAGAAGTTTTTTCCGGGAAGTCGCCTGTTTGGCCTTGGAGGCATTGGAGCTGAAGCGCTGGATAAATTGCGTCAGTTCTCTGGCTTTTTCAGTGGATTTCTTGTTTTCGTTCTGTTTCTGCTTCTGAATCAGACGGCTCGCCTGGCACCAGAAATCGTAGTTGCCTAAAAAGATTTGAATTTTACCGTAATCGATATCGGCAACATGGGTACAGACCTGGTTGAGGAAGTGACGGTCGTGGGACACCACCACAACGGTATTCTGAAAACGTATCAGAAAATCTTCCAGCCAGACAATGGACGTGTGATTCAAATGGTTGGTGGGTTCATCAAGGAGCAGGACATCGGGGTTACCGAAAAGAGCCTGGGCAAGAAGCACGCGGACCTTGTCCCCCCCTTCCAGTTCTTTCATCTTCAGGTGGCACATCTCTTCGGGAAGCCCCAGTCCGTTGAGAAGAACCGCTGCTTCGGACTCGGCCTCATAGCCGTTCATCTCGGCGAACTCCGCTTCAAGTTCACCGGATCGGATGCCGTCCTCTTCGGTGAAATCCACCTTGGCATAGATAGCGTCCCGTTCCACCATGAGGGTAGAAAGCCGCTCGTGTCCCATGATCACCGTATTGATGACAGTTTCCTCGTCATAGGCAAACTGGTCCTGCTTCAGGACGGCGATACGCTCGCCGGAGCCTACGCTCACAGTCCCGTTGTCAGGCTCGATTTTACCGGAAAGGATGTTCAGAAACGTCGATTTTCCGGTGCCGTTAGCGCCGATAAGACCGTAGCAGTTGCCGGGTGTGAACTTGATATTGACGTCCTTAAACAAAACACGCTTGCCATAGGCGAGCGTTACATTGGATGCGCTGATCATAGCTTGTTCCTCATTTACGTGTCCGGGGAAAACAATCCCCTCAAAATAACACCGATACATTTAAGATACGGATATGGAAAATAAAAAACCACGGGTCGTTTCAACCCGTGGTTCATGCGACGCATGCTTATAGCGGACCACATGGAGGTATGCAACCCTTTTTTTACGTATAGATTAAACATCACAGGAATACAGTTAGATGTATCGTGCGGAAAAGAACGATCATGTGTTTGTGGCAATGCCAAATAGTTTGTGATAACTTAAATAAAATCGTAAGACGATTTTATCGAACGCGACGGTGTCACTCCTGTGGCATCAAAATGCCATTTTATCCTTTCAAAGAGGCTGCCTGATGGCTCTGATTGGTATGCGAGATGTGGGCTGGGGATTTACTGAGCCCCAGTTGCTGGAAAATGTAACATTCCAGATCGAAAAAGGCGAACGCGTGTGCCTGGTAGGTCGCAACGGTGTGGGCAAGTCTACCCTACTAAAGCTGCTGAGTGGCCAAATGATTCCGGATACTGGTGATGTCTGGAGGCAACAGGGTGTCAGTGTGGCTGCATTGGAGCAGGATGTTCCTGCAAAATTCGACGGCACCATCTTTGATGCCGTTGCCGGGGGCCTTGGTAAAACAGGCCGGGCCCTGGTGGAGCACAGCCGGATAAGCAGGCACAGTTCGACCCGGGTCACGCCCCAACTGGAAAAAAGACGTGAGGAACTGCAGCACATGCTGGACACGGGCAATGGATGGGAGTTGTTAACACGTGTCGACAATATTCTTTCACGAACCCGGCTAAATCCGGAGAACCTGTTCGCAAATCTTTCTGCGGGGCTGAAACGGCGCACATTATTTGCGCGTGCCCTGGCCGGCAAACCAGACCTTCTCCTGCTGGATGAACCCACCAACCACCTTGACATCGATACAATCATAGGGATGGAAGACTTTATCCTGCGCCATGTAAAAACGCTTCTTTTTATCACCCATGACCGCACATTTCTCAAGAAAGTTGCCGGCAGAATCCTGGAACTGGATCGGGGCCGCCTGGTTTCCTATGACACTGATTATACCACCTATTTAAAAGAAAGACAGGCTGCCCTGGCGGTCGAAGAAACACACAATGCGGTCTTCGACAAGAAACTGTCCCAGGAAGAAGCCTGGATCAGAAAAGGGATAAAAGCCCGTAGAACAAGAAACCAGGGACGCGTCAGGAGCCTGCAGAAAATGCGTGAGACCTACCAGGATCGCCGCCGTAAAACAGGCAGTGTCCGGCTGCAGGTTCAAGAGGCGGAACGAACCGGCAAGCTTGTTCTCGAAGCTGTAAAAGTGAGTTTTTCCTATGGACAAACCCCCATTGCACAGGATTTTTCCACGGTCATCATGCGCGGAGACAAGGTGGGCATTATCGGCCCCAACGGTGTAGGTAAAACGACCCTGCTGAATATCCTTTTAAAAACAACGTGCCCGGAAACAGGTAGTGTCCGTCACGGCACCAACCTTCAGGTCGTTTATTTTGATCAGCTCCGGGCACAGCTCGATGAGCAAAAGACCGTGCGGGAAAACATCGTCGCCGGCAACGACTTTATTATCTTTAACGGCCGAAAACGCCATGTCATGGGCTACCTTCAGGATTTTCTCTTCTCCCCCGAAAAATGCCGTACGCCGGTTTATGTCCTTTCCGGTGGAGAAAAGAACCGCCTGCTGCTGGCCAAGCT
>JASJGV010000162.1:0-3613 GCA_033791325.1 Desulfobacterales bacterium
TGCCTGAAAATGCATCTCCGGCAAAAGTAAACAACCTACGCCAATACGGCGTGGATCTCGAGTTTTTCGGAACCGACTGTATCATGAGTGAAACCCTTGCAAAGGAAACCGCCGAAAAAAACCAACAAGTGTTCATCTCTCCCTACAATGACCCCCAGATCATCGGTGGCCAGGGAACCATTGCCACGGAGCTGATAGACCAGATGGATAACATCGATATGGTCCTGGTCCCGGTGGGAGGGGGCGGATTGATCTCCGGCATCGCAGGATACCTGAAATCAATCGATAAAAATATCCATATCATCGGTTGTCAGCCGGAAAACTCGGCCGTCATGAGTGAATCTATCAAGACCGGGAAAATCGTCGAAATGGCTTCAAAACCGACCATTTCCGATGGCACCGCCGGCGGCATAGAGCCAGATTCTGCAACGTTTGATATCTGTCGAAAAACCGTCGATGACTACATACGGGTCAGCGAGAATGAAATCAGAGCGGCCATCAGGCACATTGTCGAAAAACATCAGATGCTCATCGAAGGCGCGGCAGCTCTTTCGGTGGCATGCTTGTTAAAAGAAAAAGACCGTTTTAAGGGAAAGCACACGGTTTTGATCATCAGCGGAAAAAAAATTACAGTGGAATTGCTAAAGGAGATTTTAAATGAACGTGTTTAAACAAGCAGTCCGCACCATCCCTCTTGACCAGATCGAGGAAATATTGAAGCACATGCAGATCACCGACATCATAGATGTCATCCAGGAAGGATTTGTGGCCTATTCCAGTGGCAGTGTCGTGGTGCCGCCCGTGGGGGAAATGCTCTTTGAAAATCCGCCCGGAGAAGCACATATTAAATACGGATACATCGTGGGTGATGACGCCTATGTGGTCAAAATCGCTTCAGGGTTTTACGAGAATAGAGAACTCGGCATCTCTCCGAACTCGGGTCTCATGTTGATGTTCAGCCAGAAGACCGGCAGACTCGAAACCATTCTGCTCGATGAAGGTTGTCTCACCAATGTCCGAACGGCTGCTGCTGGTGCGGTAGCGGCCCGGCACCTGGCACCCAAGACGGTCAATTGTATCGGTATCCTCGGTGCCGGCTACCAGGGTAGAATGCAGCTTGAATATCTAAAGCCGGTTGTACCTTGCCGGAATGTCATGGTGTGGGGGCTTGATCAGGAAGAACTCGATGCATACACACAAGAGATGACACCCAAAGGCTATCACATTCAAACAACCCTCAGAACCGCCGATGTTGCCAAGGTCTGCAATCTCATTGTAACGGCAACCCCGTCCAAGAAAGCACTCCTCAGGGTAGACGATATCAAACCCGGCACGCACATCACCGCCATGGGTTCTGACACGCCCGACAAGATCGAGCTGGATCCGGCTATTCTGCAAAAGGCAGACATCATCGTTGCCGACAGCATCGAGCAGAGTCTTTCCCGCGGCGAGATATTTCAGGCACGCCAAGCCGGCGCCCTATCAGAAAAAAAGGTTCTTGAGTTGGGCAAGGTCATTACCGACAAGTCATCGGTAAGAACGTCGGATGATCTGATCAGTGTGGCAGATCTTACAGGTGTCGCCATACAGGACATCCAGATATGCAAACTGGTATCGAGCTATAAGCTATAAGAAAGGAGTACTCCATGAATTTTGAAACATTTGAACTGGAAAGAATTCAATCGCTCTATGAAAACACCGTTCAATACAACCTGACGGAAAGCGGCATCCATCCTTACACACCAAAGGAGCTTCTCAGTGAGACGGAAATAGAAACCATGCTGAACCTGAGACTGGGATATGGTCAAACCAACGGCTCCATCGAGCTGAGAAAAGCCATCAGCCAGCATTACCAGGGGGCAGACATGAATAATGTCCTGGTAACAAACGGCTCAGCCGAATCAAATTTCACCTTTGCCTGGAGTAATATTCAGGCAGGTGACGAAGTCGTGGTCATGCTGCCCAACTATATGCAGATCTGGGGAATCGCCCGGTATCTGGGTGCCCATGTAAAGCCTTTCTACCTGAAAGAGAATCTGAACTGGGCGCCGGATATGGACGAATTGACGCAACTGGTTACACCCCGAACAAAAATGATCTGCCTGTGCAACCCCAATAACCCCACAGGCGCCATCCTCGACGCCAATGCCATGGATGCCATCGTCGATATTGCCAAAAAAAATGATGCCCTGCTGCATGTGGATGAAATCTACCGCGGGGCCGAACTCGAGGGCGATGAGACACCCACTTTTTATGGATTATATGACAAGGTTATCGTCACCATGAGTCTATCCAAATCCTATTCTCTGCCCGGCCTGCGTATGGGTTGGTTGGTGGGCCCCGAAGAACTCATGGAAAAAGGGTGGGCGTATCACGACTACATCTCCATCTCCACCACCATTATCAGCCAGTACGTGGCCACCCTGATCATGCAGCCTGAACGCCGGAAAAAGGTATTGTCGCGTGGACGTAAATTGTTGAGGGAAAACCTGGATGCATTTCAGAAGTGGGTTGATACCCATTCCGAGCTTTTCCACTTTATTCCACCATGTGCAGGCGGCATGGCCTTCATGCGCTACAACATGGGGATCAATTCCACGGAGTTATCAGACAAACTAAGGCTGGAAAAAAGCGTATTTATCATTCCAGGAGACTGTTTCGGCATGGACCACTACCTGCGCATAGGCATCGGGGGTGAAAAAGAACACCTGCTGGCGGGCCTGGATCTTATCGATGAGACATTGAAAGAGATATGATAGCGATAAGAGCAGTAAGCTTTAGCCGCGAACCGTTACCGATCAACCTGCTTATCACTTAAAGCTTATAGCTTAAAGCGCATGCCGCCCACTAATGAGAAAAAGAATTTCATAGGCTCAGACAATGAAAACACCCCGAACCATACCACCCGGTCCTGACACGCCAACATTTATGGACTTTCCCTTGTGTCTTGATCTGGAAAATCTGGATGCTGACTTTGCCATACTGGGTATTCCTTATGGCGCCCCCTATGGAGACGATACCATTCCCAATGATCAGGCAGATGCGCCGTCAGCCGTTCGCCGCGAATCAAAACGGTTGTGCCTGGGGATGGATCACTGGGATTTCGATCTAAATGGTCCCCTCTTTAACGGTCATGGTGTTCGCGCTGTCGACTGTGGGAATATCCCGGGCAACCCGGCCGACACAAAACAGCACTATCAGATGGCGGAAAATGCGGTACGTAAAATTCTGGAACGGGGTGCCTGTCCCATCATTATCGGTGGAGACCATGGTGTCCCGATTCCTGTATTCCAGGCCCTTGAACCACAAGGCCCCCTGAACATCGTTCAAATAGATGCACATATTGACTGGCGGGATGAAAGAAACGGTGTTCACGATGGCTACAGCAGCCCCATGCGACGGGCCTCCGAGCTTCCCCATGTCAACAGTATTACCCAGATCGGCATGAGAGCCCAGGGAAGCGCGCGAACTCAAGAGGTCAGGGATGCCCTCGATTATGGTGCCGAAATCATCACTGCCTACCAGGTATACGAACAGGGTATGGATCAGATACTGAAACGATTTACTAAAAATGAACGTTATTATATCACCATCGATGCCGATGGACTGGACC
>JASJGV010000163.1:0-7990 GCA_033791325.1 Desulfobacterales bacterium
GAGGTGGTCTTCATCAGAATATGAGAAGTTTCTTCCGGGGATACCTTTCAGGGTATTCATTTCATAGATGCGGTTGCCGTTAGCATTGTATTGATAGGCTTCTATCATCAGGTTGTCTTTGGCTACCGTCAGGAGCCTTCCCAGGGTGTCATATGTGTAAATATATTCAGCTGTAACGCCGGCAACTGTTTCTGTTTTCTGGACGATTCTACCATTGTTGTCTCTGGCAAGGTTCCAGGAATTGACAGCGATACTATTAACCGTTGAGCTCTCTGCTGCCACTTCACCATACCCATTGAAGGTGCGATCAAGATTCAGGGAGTCGCTGCTCACTGTTTCAGGCAGGCCATTGTTGGCATTCCGGGCGATCGTGAATATTCCTGCACTCGTCAAAAACTCATCATCGTCATATGCATAATCTGTTGTCTCTCCTGCATATGTAAGAGCTGTTACATTGAACTCATCATTATACACGTAATTAAGTGCTTGATTCAGTGTACCACTCAAGGTCTCGGATGTTAACAGCTTCCCGTCATATGCATAGGAGATGCTGCCTGCTTCATTGGCTATCATTGCCACCTTGTCTCCACACAGATAGGTGTAATCGATATTGCCTTCAGGTGTTTGAATCTGCAGAAGTCTTGTTGCATCATAAATATTGTTGATCAGGTTTCCTGAAGGAAAATTGATTTGGGTCAATTGCCTGTCTCTGTCAAAATCAAAACTGTAGTTGCCACTTATGGGGGCCTGATAAGAATCATTAAGATTGACTTTGTTGTATCCGAATCCATGCTCTATGGTATTTTGATTTGTAAGCACCGTCATATTGCCGTTGCCGTCGTATGAAAACCAGACCGATGAATTGTCCGGCCTGTCAATTCCTGTGACACGTCCGACTTCATCGTGCGCATAGCTTGTGGTATGGTTTTCTGCATCGGTAATGGATTCAAGGAAGCCCTGAATATTATAACTATAAACGGTTTCTCTATTTCCTGTAATGCTTGAGATCAATCTGCCCCTGTCATCATAACTGTAGGTCGTATCATAGAGGCCTGGGGCAGAGATGCTGCTGGTTAGCAATGTGTCAGGGTAATAACTAAATGACGTCGTTCTTCCTTCAGATGTTGTAACTGTTTTTTGAGATTCCAAATCATCTTCGATGGTTGTTGTTTTGCCGTTTACAGCAACCGTCTCTGAAACCGAACCAAGACCACCGGTACTATAATCCGGAGAATATATTTTATCCCTGACTGTGGTTTTTACTAAACCTGATGGTGTTGTTTCTATCATTTCCCTGGCAAACGCATACCTGTACTCGGGATCAATATCGTTTCTGAAAGACCGTGCCATACCACATGACAGCAATTTGGTTACACGCAGACCATCGTCCGATCGATTGTAAAAGGTTTCTGCGCCGTCCGGCCCGGTAATAGTGGACTCATAGGCACCAGTTGATTTAGTAATGTCTTGATATGATATAGTATTTCCTTCGGCGGTAGTGACCTGGACAAGACTGTCGCCGTTGGCATATCTATCCTTGCTGTATGCCCAATTACCCCCTTCTTCATCGGTTACAAGGATAAGTCTTCCGTTTGCGTCGAACTGGTGCCCAAAATGGTTTCCCTCGGGATCGATTTTGTTTGTCATCAATCCTCCCTGGTCATACTCGAAGTCATAATAGTTTCCGTCCGCATAGGTGATTCGAGTCAGGTGATTGTTTTCGTCGATGCTTAAATTTGTCACAATTCCATCAGGAGACGTAATGGATATGGGAATGCCATTTTCATCCCTTGAAATGCCTGTTTCATTATCAAACCGGTCAATGATAGAAACCAGATGCCTTTCATCGTCATATTCAAAAGAACTGAGGGTAATACCTGTATGTAAATCTACTGTTTTCAGGTGTATGCCTGAATCGGAGATCGTATGGCCTTGAAGATTTTTTTCAGAAAAAACATTTCCACCGGCCATAAGCGTGTCTGTGAATGAAGAGGGAAAAGAGACCTTTTTAACCAGATGATTTTTATTGTCGGCAATGAAAACATTTCCATCATCGTCGACCGCAATACCCAGTGGGTGTCTAAGCTTGGCTAGGGTGGCGGGGCCTGTCTTCGTGTCCCAAGCATATACTCCTGATCCGGCGATGGTCGTGATGATTCCGTTGGTATTCACCATTCTGATTCTCGAATTGCTATCATCTGCAATGTATACATTCCCGACATTGTCCAAAGCGACATCCCGGGGATAACAAAGTTGAGCACTGGTAGCGATACCACCATCACCACTGAATCCTCGACTGCTTGTCCCGGCAAAGGTGGTGATAATGCCACTTGCATCAACTCGCCTGATGACATGGGGTCCATATGGAGTGGCACCGGTAGTGTAGATATTGCCGGCTTGATCAACAGCGATACCTTCCGGCTGGTAAATCTGTGCGTTGATGGCCAATCCGCCGTCACCGCTATAACCTGCTCCATTGCCACCTGCAATCGTTGTAATAATACCGTTGGCATCAATCTTTCGGACACAATTATTGTAGCTGTCTGCAATGTACAGGTTTCCGATATCGTCAACAGCGATACCCTTTGGGGAAAAGAACTGTGCCTGGGTTGCCAGTTCGCCATCACCGCCATAGCCTGAAGACCCGGGTATACCTGCTATTGTATTGATGATGCCATTGGCATCGATTTTTCGAATACAGGAATTGCCAATATCTGAAAAATAAATATTTCCGCTACTATCGACGGCAATGCCGCCACAGCCTTCAATGCGTGCTTCAGCTGCCGGCCCACCATCACCGCTAAAACCCCATCCCTGGTAGAAACCTGCAAGATTATCCATAATGCCGTTTGGATCTATTTTATAAATCACACCGTAAAAATCCAGTGCCACATAAACATTCCCCTCGGTGTCCACCGCCACCTTATTTGGATACCCCAATGGAGAAAGATTACCACTGCCGGCAAAGCTTTCAATCGTCCGGGCATTGTTGAATACTGCCGTGCCATCTCCTTTGTGTAAAGTGGATACATCCTGCAGATTCATATGATGGTTATTTGAGATAGTCCATCCTTCTGCAAAACCCCTTGTGACTTTACTTTTGGGAGGGTGAATCATGAGGTTCTTGCCACTGCCAAATATGATTTCCTGACGGGCTGGGATTTCTGTGGTCTCGATTCCTGGCTGGTCAAATGCTGGGTCAAAATCACCTGGCCTGTAGTATATTAAATCGTAAACAAACCCTATAGTCACATGCGCTGGAATCGGTGTTTGAAGACGTCTGCCTATATAGTCCAAACCATCCCAAAAGAACTCCGCTACCTGATTAGGATCCGGCGGCAGTACCCGTTTTTGAACCGTACCGGCAATGGTAACAGTGATTTCAATTCTTTTAAGAGCACCGGAAACCGTTTCACCACTTGCAGGAACGGTTATTACGGTATTATAATTTTCAGCTCGGCTGCTGGCATAGTGTAGTGTTATATCAGTTCCAGGGAGGGGCATGTCCTCGTGAACAATACGTCCGCGTTCTTCTACGAAGGAGGCTGTATAGTTACCGTAGCAACTTTCATCACCGGCCGGGCCCTGGTCTGACTCTGGTCCGAAAGTAGGATTTGGCCGTATTGCCGTTAGGGGAGTTCCGGATGGCAGATTCCAATCGCCAGGTGTGAAATGTGTTGTTTCTATACGCCAGTACGTTGTTCCTGGTATATATTGCTGCGAATCTTCGAGTCCCGTGATCTCATCTATGAATAACCCATTGTTATTTAGATCATCCGGTTGATCATCACCATTCACATCCAGAGCATCTACAATCATATCTGCATTGGTATCCAAAAGTTTGACTACAACACCATTATTTGAGGGTTCCCATAAGCCCCGATCCCTGTTGTAAAATCCGGCCGGAATAACTTCACCGACATCAAAACCTAAGAAGTTATCAACCCAAATCGCAATGGGATCTGAAAATCGCACATTTTTCACGCCATCCACGGAAAGCTCTACACAATATGTATAGGCTGATCTAGGAGGCAGTTTTGCCGGCATTGATTCAGGTGTGGTATACTCAGTGGAGCGCGTGGTGATGGTGGTAAGTTCTCTTAAAACATTTCCGTTTGAATCCATCTCATAGGCTTTGTTGTCGCCTGTGAAGACCGTAGAACAGGATCTGCTTCCAAAAGTATCGTTCACCTGGGTGCTTTTATGTGTAATGACTGTCGAAGGGTTATCATCAAACGTAAAAGTCGTAGCCACTGGATCAGGCTCAATCATGGCAATGGTTTCAGTTACCACGATGTCGCTATGATTTGTATTCACATTCCTATGACTCGAAAGATAATTTTCTTTTTGATAGACAATCGTCAGCAAGTTTCCGCCTTCGGCAGGAATGGAAAATCGTCCGGTTTCGTCTGTTTCGGCCGTACCATATTCTGGATGACTCAGAATTTCCGTTATTACACCTTCCAGGGGAGCGCCGGTAATATCGGTAACAAGCCCGGTTACAACAATAAACCTGTCACTATCATAGGATTCCAGGCTAGCATCTTCCGGGACAAGATCCTCGTACTGTGCCCCAAACGAACCCTCGGGTTGGGGCTCGGGGGGATGTCCAAGTACTTTGACGGCTGCCCTAAGAAATATCGGTCCATCCGCATTTGTTGCCGACAGAGAGTAGGTGGTCGTGTAATCTGGTGTGACAACGCGGCTGCCCATAGGTAATTCTTCACTGACAATAGGACCATCTTTAATGAAAACAGTGTCATAACCTTCTGCAGACCAGCTCAGAGTTAAAGATTCACCATAATCTATTTCAGTATCGGATACGACCAGGCCTACCGGAGGTGTTGGTTGAATTTCTACAGCCGCCTGTTCGGAGACGCTACCGCCGGGACCTGTAGCGGTAAGGGTATAGATGGTCGTTTCGGAGGGTGAAACAGTCATTGATCCATCATTGGCCACTATTCCAATACCCTGGTCAATTGAAACGGTATCCGCTAACGCTGTTGCCCATGAGAGCAGTGTGGATTCACCTTGAAGGATTGAACCAGGCTCGGCTGAAAAAGAAATTGTGGGCACTTGCCAAACTGTAACAGTCACGTCGGATGAAGTTGTCCCACCGGTTCCGGTGGCGGTAATCGTGTATGTGGTTGTTACGGATGGTGAAACAATCAAAGAGCCATCCAGTTCAACATCTGCAGAGCTCGGTTCAATGACACAGGAATAAGTGTACTCAGATGACCAGATCAGCGTTGTAGACTCACCCATTGCTACTGTTTCGGGGTCTGCGTTAAATACGACTGTCGGCACTGGAACAGAGCTGTCCGCATTGTTTATCATGATATTGACTGAGGCCCCGGGAGAACCCCTGAGATAAACGGTTATATTGTTCGAAGATTTAAGGGAAATCTCTTCATCAAACACACTGTCATCGCCAATTAAAAACTGAGTTATTGGAATCAGTTTGCGATTAAAGAAGAGAATCCCAGCGTTGATCGCACTTTCAGGCGTATTTTTTGTGATGGTTATATAGCCTTCGCCGGGAGTGGCTACTGAAAACGATGGCCGAGAGAGATGTACATGCCATCTACCTATTTCAAAATTCTTTGGCCCAAAAACGGTTTGTTCAGCTGTATGCGTTATCGGAGTGATGATGGTAAAAAGCAGAAAGAGTACAAAAGAAAAGAATATGGATTTTTTTATCATGACGGCCCCTCTCGTTTTCGTGCACTTATTTCACGACTTTATTGGGTCTATGATGTCAAGGCGTCATTTAAAATCAATCCTGCACAATTACTCATTTATTACGGTATTAATTTACGTACATATGCGACCAGAATCTTTCCTTGAGAGGGAACCCCCGCCCTCCTTCAGGCTGGGGTTTGATAAGATGGGACATTCATGAAAATTTCGAGGAAATTTGAAAACCAGGGAGGAGATTAAGTGTATCGTCAACGGCTAACATGTCGGAATGATAAATTTTTATTGTTGGGATAACATACATCTATTGACTCTCGGATATTATGGTGAGGTCTATCCATTCAATTTTCCGACTTAACACCTTGTATCCGAATATGTTTTTCCACGCTTGTTCTTTCTGCGTACCTCCTAACCTCTCATAAAATCGTACGGCTTTTTTATTAATTTCAAATACCCAAAGATAAGCAATTTTGTGCTCGTTTTTGATTAGTTCTTTCGCGACAGTCTTCATTAAGGCGGATCCAATTTTTTTTGATCTGTGAGATGGTCTCACATGCAAATTGTCTATGAATGGCGTTGGTCGGCACCAAACCGCTACAAATCCGACCAGCGAAGCTTCCTCCGCAACCAGGATGATGTCTTCATTTTGTATTTCGATTTCGCTCCAATGTTTTGTTAAATCCTGGTCAATTTTCCCGGCCATGAATTCTGGCGGCATGACATTCGAGTAAGAGTCTTTCCAACTCTCGATATTAATAGCTGCAATGTCTTGAAGATCTGATTGTGTTGCGAGTCGTATTTTCATCATCAAATTACTTTCTTTTTAAGGTGATCACGCTTCTTCGTTTGGGCAACGGGGGTGACGAATGCCGGACATTTCATTCATGCAATTGCTGACAGAATGTTTCCTTGGCAAAGATAATAAGAAACGTTCCGAGAATGCATAAGCCAATAATTACACCAAAAGCCATTTGATAGGCGTTAATGTCATATACCCGGATTCCATTTTCTAGTAATCCACCCCATTTAAGATCAAGGACCAATCCTATTGCGGGCTGCAGAATCATTGCCCCCATTTCCATCCCCATATTGCTGATTCCTGAAACTGTTCCTGCCAGGGCAATTGGCACTGACTCTTTAACAAAGGCCATACCGATAACAATGGCGCTTGAAGCAAACCCCACAATGCTGAATAAGACAATAAGAAGCCACAATGGTATATCTTGTAGAAAAAGAATGGGTATCCAACCCAGTAAGGAAATACAGAGGGCATAAAAATAGATTGGCTTTCTACGTCCTGTCTTTTCAGAGAGAGCACCCAGAACCGGTGCGCCGAGCGCACAGGCAATTAAAAGGGCTGATATCAGCGTAGCGCTTTTTACCGGGCTTAGATCATAATGTGTTGTGAGGTACGGGATTCCCCACAAACCGGCAAATGTCAACACGGGTCCAATCAAGCTGGCTGGAACGATGGTGAGAATCCACGTGTTTTTATATTGAAATATATTTGACAGGTCACTTGGAATTGACGCCTTGGATCTATGAATTGAAGAAGTAATATCTGTCGCGTAGCTGTCATAGCCCTTTTGAACAGGGTCGTCTCGCACTAAAATCCAAATAGCCAGGGACAGTATAAGTGTTATCGTACCTGCACCCAAAATGACCGGACGCCAACCAAACACGTTCATTAAAAGTCTTAGAGGAACGCCGGCAGACAAAGCGCCTAATATACCCAGGCATAGCGCCAGGCCGGTCACAACTGCAAATTGGTTTGGTTTAAACCATCGGGTCGATAATTTTAAGATAGAAACCCAGGCGACCCCCATTGATGCGCCAATAATAAGTCTTCCAATATTGGCCGTATGAATCGAAGATGCAGAGGCAAACATGAAAGCCCCAACGCTTGATAAAATAGCCCCCGCAGTGAGCAATTTTCTAGGCCCCCAATAATCGGCAAGAATTCCTGTGGGGATTTGAACCGCAACGTAGCTGTAGTAATAAAAAGAGGAAAAGTTGCCAAGGGAAGCCGCACCTATATTGAAGTCTGCCATGAGCTGGTCCGCCATGACCGCCGTGACCATTCTATGGAAAAAACCTGAAAAATAGAAAGCGATTCCTAAACACAAGGTCAACCAGGATTGATAAGCAGGGGGATAGTTGTGTTGATGCATTAAATAGTTTTCTCTATTGATTTTCCATTATAATTAGCTGGTTATATGCGGTTAATCTGCCCTCAGATTTTGAACTTGTCAAGCAAAAATGAATCCGGTTGCCGAAATAAACCGAAACCCCG
>JASJGV010000164.1:0-4144 GCA_033791325.1 Desulfobacterales bacterium
ATGGTCGCCACTTCACGATTGAAGGGTGCGCAGACCAATATGGAGAACTTCCGTCCTTATGCCGGAAAATTTTCCGAAGTATTAGGGAGTCTTGCCGAAAAAGCCGGCGATGAAGCCAGTCCACTGCTGATCCCGCGTGAAGAAGTCAAGCATATTCATATTGTCCTGTGTACTTCGGACAGGGGCCTGTGTGGCGGGTTCAATGTGAATCTGATCGGCAAGGCCAAATCTTTCATGGCTGAGAAACAGGGTGATGGCATCGTGTTTTCATTTACCAATTTTGGTAAAAATGGCCGCAACTGGTGCAGAAAAAATGATTTTGAGAGGGCTGGTGAACACATCGGCATTGTCGGCACCAAGTTCGGTTTCAATGTAGCCTCAACCGAGGGGCGGAGATTGGTGGATGGTTATCTTGATGACACCTATGACGAGGTGTATGTTGTGTATGCCGAATTCATAAGTATGGGCAGGCAAGTGCCGACTGTAAGGCAACTGCTTCCGATACCACCCATAGAAACAGAAGTAACGGAAGTCGACGAAAACACACCGTATCTTGCGGAACATATTTGTGAGCCATCGGCGGATGAGTTGTTGGGAGATCTTCTTCCCAGAAATGTTTTTGTTCAGTTGTTCAGTGCATTGCTCGAAACATCTACCAGCGAGCACGCTGCAAGACGGACGGCCATGGACAATGCCACCAAGGCGTGTAACGATATGATCGAAAATCTTACATTGGCATACAATAGAGCACGTCAGTCAGCCATCACGGCTGAACTGATGGACATCGTCGGCGGAGCAGAAGCCCTGAAAGGATAGCTGCGTGTAAATTAAGATGGGTGCCTTTATTTGCCGGGCAGATACGGGCTACCCAAAACAGATAAAAAAAGTTGGAGGTTTTTCGATGGGAGAAAACTTAGGTAAAATTACACAGGTAATGGGACCTGTCGTCGATGTAGAATTTGAACAGGGGAATCTGCCGACGATTTATACGGCCCTCCTGATTAGCAATCCTGCAATCAACGATGAGCCGGATAACCTGGTTATCGAGGTTGCTCAGCATCTGGGTGACAATGTTGTCAGAACAATTGCTATGGATGTTACCGATGGTCTGACCCGCGGGCAGGTCGTAAAAGACACCGGTAAACCGATCATGATGCCGGTGGGTGAAGCAGGGCTTGGCCGGGTGCTGAATGTCGTGGGCCGTCCGGTTGACGGACTGGGTCCGATTAGCCAGGAAAAAATGTTGCCCATCCATCGTGAAGCACCCAAGTTTACGGAACTGGATACAACGGTTCGTGTTCTTGAAACAGGCGTAAAGGTTATCGACCTTCTGGTTCCGTTTCCACGTGGAGGCAAAATGGGTATGTTTGGTGGTGCCGGCGTGGGTAAAACAGTTATCATGATGGAAATGGTTCACAATATCGCCATGCAGCATGGAGGTATTTCTGTTTTTGCCGGTGTTGGGGAGAGAACCCGTGAAGGCAACGATCTTTACCATGAGATGAAAGATTCAGGTGTTTTACCCAAGGCAGCGCTCATTTACGGCCAGATGACCGAACCGC
Organism: Desulfobacterales bacterium; assembly: GCA_033791325.1. Taxonomy (GTDB): domain Bacteria; phylum Desulfobacterota; class Desulfobacteria; order Desulfobacterales; family B30-G6; genus B30-G6. The sequence continues at coordinate 1,563 of JASJGV010000164.1, forward strand.
CAGGGGCACGTGCACGTGTTGCTCTGTCCGCATTGACGGCGGCCGAGTATTTCAGGGATGAAGAGGGCCAGGATGTTCTTATTTTTATCGACAATATCTACCGATTTACCCAGGCGGGTTCTGAGGTCTCGGCACTTCTCGGTCGTATGCCTTCAGCTGTTGGCTATCAGCCCACCCTGGCTGTCGATCTGGGTGAACTTCAGGAACGGATTACATCCACGGACAAGGGATCTATTACAGCGGTTCAGTGTGTTTACGTACCGGCTGACGACCTGACCGACCCCGCACCTGCAACGACCTTTGCCCATCTTGACGGTACCGTCGTTCTTTCCCGACAAATCGTTGAGCTCGGTATTTACCCGGCTGTTGACCCGCTCGATTCAACATCCAGAATTCTGGATGCCTCATATATCGGGGATGAGCATTATGCAGTGGCACGCCAGGTTCAACAGATTCTTCAAAAATACAAAGAGCTTCAGGATATCATCGCTATTCTCGGTATCGATGAATTGTCGGACGAAGACAAGCTGACCGTGGCCCGTGCCCGGAGAATCCAGCGATTTCTTTCCCAACCATTCCATGTTGCCGAAGCCTTTACCGGCAAGCCCGGCAAGTACGTGAAAATAGAGGATACGGTTCGCGCCTTCAAGGAGATTGTTGATGGCAAACATGACGATATTCCGGAACAGGCATTCTATATGGCCGGCGGAATAGAAGAGGTCATTGAAAGGGCCAAGGAAATGGCTGAAGCAGAGTAGTGATAAGGAATTAACATGGCCGACATTATTAAATTAGAAGTGGTTACGCCTGAAAAATCTGTCGTTGATGAGGATGTCCAGATGGTCATCGCCCCGGGTATACTGGGCGAATTCGGTATTCTACCAGGACATACAACATTTTTGACGACCTTGAAGGTAGGAACCATCCGGTATACAGATACAAACGGCAAAGAGCGATATGTTTTTGTCAGCGGGGGATTTGCAGAGGCACTTCCGGACAAGGTGACCGTGTTGGCCGAATCAGCGGAACGGCGGCAGGAAATCGATCTGGAACGTGCCAAAGATGCCCTGCAGCGTGCTGAGAAACGGCTAGCTGAGGACAGAGAAAAACAAGAACTCGACCTTGTCAGGGCAAAAGCAGCCCTGGAAAGAGCTTTACAGCGTATCAAGCTGTCAGGATCTTTTTAGCATTGTCGGGGGGCGCCCCTCCGGCGTATTCCTGAAATCAGTACAGCTATAGTAAAATCGAAAAAGGGTGAACCTAGTCTGGTTTGCCCTTTTTTCTTCGATTATGAAGCTGTAAACTTTATACCGCTTGTCATAATAATGTTCCGAAAATAGGATCGCGGCATAAGGGTTTGTAGCAGAAAAACGGTCCTCAATCGGAACGTTTTTCTGACAACCCCTATATACCGTTTACAGCTCAATATTAATTTTTCCAACCTTATTATAGCAATACATATGGAGACAGTTAACCGATGGTAGAGAATCAGATCAAAAATGTCAGCATCATCATCCTGGCGGCCGGTCTGGGTACCCGTATGAAATCGGATATGGCTAAAGTACTACACAAGATCACGGACAAGCCCATGATATCCCATGTAATTGTAACTGCCTGCGATGTTGCAGGCGAAGATGTGATTGTTGTGGTGGGTCACCAGGCCAATCGTGTCAGGGCGGCATGCCTGGAGGTGAACCCCGTATCCTTTGCTTTACAGAAAGAACAGAGGGGCACGGGTCATGCGGTGTTGTGTGCTCTGCCGGAGATTCCTGAGACCACGGAGAATATTATTATTTTATGCGGCGACGTCCCTTTGTTAAAGGTCGAAACCATTCGGGCCCTGTTGGCTGATCATATCAATAATAAAAGGGATCTAACGCTTCTGGCCGTGGACCTTGAAGATCCGACCGGTTATGGAAGAGTTGTGATAAATGCAAACCGGGAGCTGACCCGGATAGTTGAGGAAGCCGATGCCACTGCAGACGAAAAAAACATATCCATCGTAAATTCAGGCATATATTGTGTTTCAAAAACCTTTCTTTCAGCATCTTTACAAAAAATTACACCGGACAATGCTCAGGGAGAGTTATATTTGACCGATATCATAGGGCTTGGTTATGCCATGGGCAAACATATCGGTGTACTGGTGGGTTCCAACCCGGAGGAAGTTTCAGGGATTAACACACCTGCTGACTTGAGGGCGGTTGAAACACGTATGGCGGCAAGATTGTCCGGGGCATAACCGGTGGTTCAAAGAGGTGAACCTTTTTTAAGATGGATTTGCCCCTCGTTAAAACACTTGACTTTCGTCATGGTCAAATTTATAATAACTTTCAGTATATTTGAGGTGACCTATTGGAAAACGATACCATTTTAAAGCAATTTAGTGAAATAGAAGATCGGGTTGAATCATTGATATCACGCTGCAGTTCACTGGAAACAACCAATTTGGAACTTGCGGAAACGGTTGAAAACCTGGAATACAAGCTTAAAGGTAGAGAAACAGCGGAAAGCCAGGACAACGAAGTAAAGAGTTTGATTCGATCCAAGATCGACAATTTATTGGAAAGGTTGGACGGAAT
>JASJGV010000165.1:0-5013 GCA_033791325.1 Desulfobacterales bacterium
CGGATCCGGGACAACCTGTTGGATTTAAAAGCCGACATTCTCATTCTGGCGGGTGATATCACAAATTTCACCAAACCGGGGGAAATCTTAAGCAGGCTCAATGCATTACCGGTGCCAATTCTGGTCATTCGCGGCAATAGCGATCTAAAGAGAGTCGACCACCTGATTTCAGCCTTGCCCAATTGTATTCCGGTGCATGCTGTCTGCACGATAATCAAATCCATTCCCTTTGTCGGTATCGGTGGCACCCTTCCGATTCCGTTTCGATCCCGCATCTGTCTTCATGAACATTCAAGCTTGAAAAAGATCGAACCCCTGGTAAACACCCATACGGTTCTGGTAACACATGCACCGCCATACGGTTGCCGGGATCTTGTCATGGGGCGTTACCACGCCGGCAGCAAAGGCCTTCTTAACCTGATCAAGAAGCGTCAGCCGCAAATCATGATCTGCGGGCATATACACGAGGATAACGGCGTGTCCACAGTTGGAAAAACACGTGTGGTAAATTGCGCCCTCAGCAGAACAAGTTCTGGAGTTCTCATCGAATTCAAAGACGGTAACTTTGCCGGTCTGAAAATGATTTGAATGGAATTGTTGACCGTAACATGATAACGAGAATACATTCGTTATATAAAATTTTAAGAAACGGTGTTTCCAATGAAAAAGACTGATCAACTGATAATTGCCTCCCGTAACGCAGGAAAAACCGCTGAAATAAGAGAACTCCTCTCTGGGTTTCCTATTGCTATCAAAAATCTGGACGACTTTGGCCCCATACCGGAAGTAGAAGAAGACGGGGAGACTTTTGACGAGAATGCTTATAAAAAGGCGAGTTTTACCGCCAGGGTTCTCGGGTATCCAGCCCTGGCGGATGACTCCGGTCTGGTCGTAGAGGCCCTGAACGGAGCACCCGGTGTATTCTCGGCACGATATGCAGGCCCTGATGCCACGAACGAAGATCGTTTTCGAAAATTGCTTCAAGAAATGGAAGGCCTCACCAATCGAAAAGCCGCCTTTAAATGTGTTATTTCCATAGCGGTGCCCACCGGTCCGGCACTGACGTATGAAGGCCAGTGTGAGGGAATGATTGCCCAATCTCCCGAGGGCGTCAATGGATTCGGTTACGACCCCATTTTCTTTTACCCGCCACTGAAAAAAACCTTCGCAGAGCTAACACGCGAGGAAAAAGGTCGTGTCAGCCACAGAGGCAAAGCCCTTGAAGAGTTCAGAAATGAATTTGACAGTGTTATGAAATGGATAGAAATTCACATGCCATAGGAGAACAGCCATGCTTCAAAAAAACGTGGGTATCGACATTATCGTTGAGTTAGGCGGAATCAAAGAATACCCGGCAGCCGCCAAGTATCTTGGATCGGCCCTAAGCGCTGAACATCTCGCACGCATCCAAAAAATTCAAAACACGGAAGTCATCATCAAGATCGCCAATGCCATCGCCATGTGCGAACCCGATGATATTTTCATCAACACGGGCTCCGAGAAGGACCGGCAGTTCATTCGTGATCTGGCCCTGGAAAAAAAAGAAGAAGCCCCCCTGGCAATGCCGCGGCATACCATCCACTTTGACCTGTCGGAAGAACAGGGACGGATCATCGACCGTACCTATTACATTGCCAACGAGGATGAAAAAATCAGTTCCCTGGCCAATCGCATGGATCGCGCGGACGCCATTGTCGAGGTGCGCGACAAAATGGTCCGGATCATGAAAGGTAAAACCATGATCATCGGTTTCTATGTCCGTGGCCCCGTTGGTTCGCCCGTGTCCAACCCAGCCCTGGAGATCACCAGCTCTACCTATGTTTCCCACAGTGCCGAAATCCTTTACCGAAATGCCTACCTCTCTTTCGACCGGGAGGTTGAACGGTCGGGTCACTTTTTTGTCAATCTCCACAGCGAAGGCCTCAATCGAGCCGAAGACCTGCCCAATGCACGGGTATTCATGGACAGGAGCTTCCGCACTACTTTCAGTTTTAATTGCACCTATGCAGGCAACACCCTGCTGCTGAAAAAAGGAAATCATCGATTTGCCGTCGACAAAGCCGTATATGAAAACATGGGCAACGAATTGTCCGAGCACATGTTCATTACCGGTATTGAAGGCCCTGGTGGCCGGGTAACGTGGTGTACCGGTGCGGCCCCAAGCGGATGTGGTAAAACCACCACCGCCATGGCAGGTCATCTTTTCGTGGGAGACGACCTTGCACAGTTATGGATCGCCGATGATGGCAGTATCCGCTCAGTCAACCCGGAATGCGGTATCTTCGGTATCGTGGAAGATGTCAACTGGGAGGGCGACCCCCAGTTGATGCAGATCCTGCGGCGTGAAGGAGCGGAGGTTATCTGGTCCAACGTGCTCATCGATGACAAGCGTGTCCCCCACTGGGTCGGCAATGGTGAAGACCCACCTGACAAAGGCATCAATTTTCAGGGGGACTGGTTTAAGGGAAAAGCTGACAGCAACAAGAAACTCATACCCATGTCTCACCCCAATTCACGCTGCACGATATCATCCACTGCCCTGGCAAGCTATTCTGACTCTGCCGAAGATCCGGCAGGTGTTGAAACACGTATTATCACCTATAGTGGCCGTGACAGTGACACCATGCCCCCGGTGTGGGCAGCCAAGAGCGCTGACGAGGGCGTGGTTATCGGGGCGACTATTGTGTCTGCCGCTACCGCAACCGAGGTTGGCGCCACCGGTGTCAAAAGGGCTCCCTGGGCAAATGCGCCCTTTATTCCAGGCGCACTGGGCGATTATATGAATGCCCAGTTTCAGTTTTTTAACAACCCGAAAATCGCCGAGGACAAGCAACCGGTATTGGCGGGCTTGAATTATTTCCTGACCCATGAAGCCAGAGGCGGCACATCAAAAAAGCTGTTGGGAGAAAAAAAAGATGTAAAGGTCTGGTTGGCCTGGCTTGAACGAAAAGCCAACAAAGAGGTGTCAAGCATAGAGACACCCATCGGTGATCTACCTCTTTTTGACGACCTCCAGGAGCTTTTCAAATCCATCATAGACAAGACCTATTCCAACGATCTCTATACACGACATTTCTCGCTCTACATTGACAACATCGTTTCAAGAATCGATCTGCAACTGAAAGCGTACGGCAAGGAAGCCGGAATACCGGAGCGCCTCTTCGAAGTCCTCAGAAAACAGCGTGAAGGACTACTGCAGCTCAGGGAAACGTACGGGCCTGTTGTTTCTCCCGACCAGCTTCTGGAGGTGTGTTGATCCCCGAAAGTAAAAGCAGCTGGGCAACGGCCATCAAAGCCCTGGCCCACCCACGTGCACTGGCCATGCTTTTTCTCGGATTCTCAGCCGGACTGCCGATACTGCTTATATTCAGCACATTGTCTGTCTGGCTGCGCGAGGCGGGCGTCCAACGGTCCACTGTGACATTTTTCAGCTGGGCGGCCCTCGGGTATTCTTTTAAATTTGTCTGGGCGCCTATCATCGATCGTCTGCCTTTTCCAGTTCTCTGTGCCAGAATGGGACGGCGGCGGGGTTGGCTCCTGGTGTCTCAGATATGTATTGTCGCCTCCCTGCTCTGGATTTCTTTTTTTGATCCGAGACTCGCATTAACGATGACCGCTGTGGGAGCAGTTCTGATCGGTTTTTCGTCAGCAACCCAGGATATCGTCATCGATGCGTATCGCATCGAATCTGCAGGGAAAGAACTACAGTCCATGCTGTCTTCCATGTATATCGCCGGTTACCGGATCGGCATGCTGGTTGCCGGGGCAGGGTCGCTCTGGCTGGCAGACTGGTGGGGTCAGGGCACTTATGACGTGTCTGTCTGGGCGAATGTCTATCGCACCATGGCCCTGATGATGCTGGTGGGTATTGCAACGACATTCATCATCAAAGAACCGGAAGTGAAAGAGCGCAGGGACAGCGTCTTTCGAGGCACAACCGATTACATAAGATTTTTACTTGTTTTTTTTATCGCCATTGGCGCCTTCATCTGCGGCTTTTTCTTAACAGCCTCACCAGCGCATGCCATCAAACAAAACCTGATCGATCACTGGGCCTGGACCAAACAGCTGGCAGGCTTTGTAACGGAAACAGGGCGGCTCTTTTTCAGCATCCTCCTGGGCAGCCTGGCAACCTGGGTATCCATTCAAACCAACATTGTTCCCTTTGAGCACATCAAAGAGACCTATATCGAGCCCCTGGGAGACTTTTTTCAACGTTACGGGACCACGGCACTGGTGATTCTGCTTCTGGTGGGTACCTACCGGATATCGGATATCCTGATGGGAGTGATCGCCAATCTATTCTATCTCGATATCGGTTTTACCAAGGCCCAGATCGCCACTTATACCAAGTTTTGGGGGCTATGGGCGACCCTTGGAGGTGGGTTTTTGGGTGGAATCCTCTCGATCCGTTATGGTGTCATCCGGATACTGTTTGTGGGAGCGTTTCTGACCGCCGCCACCAACGTGCTCTTTGCCTATGTCGCCGGCAAGGGCCCTGACGAAATGCTGCTGCTGATGGTCATCATCGCGGACAACGGCAGCGCTGGAATCGCTGCAGCCGCTTTTGTGGCCTATCTGTCCAGCCTTACCAGCGTGTCCTTTACGGCCATACAGTATGCCATTTTCAGCTCCATCATGACACTCTTTCCCAAAATTCTTGCCGGCTACTCCGGCAGCATGGTGGACAACATTGGATACCCGATGTTCTTTATCGCCACGGCAATCATCGGTATCCCCGTATTGTTTCTGATTCTCTGGGTGTATCGATTGCAGGGGAAAGAGAATGGAGCATAGGCTGTAGGGGTTTAGGCTGTAGGGGTTTAGACTGTTAGGTGTTAACCGAAATGGGCTAAATGCCAAGAGCGGCATACCAAATACTAAATACCAAATACGAAACACAAGTATGCAGCATCATGGCATTATAGCCCTTGAAATTCTTGAAAAAATGAATATCGAATAATGAACAAGGAACCGCAGAATCATGAAGGACCCACTTCGTCATTCGATATT
>JASJGV010000166.1:0-4854 GCA_033791325.1 Desulfobacterales bacterium
GAGCGAAGCGGAAATCCCGGTTTATCGGGGCTAGTAAGTTTTTCAATCCTAATCTTAATACTGATCTAAAAACTCCATCTCTGGTGGAGACTCCGTCGAGGTCTTCATGAACACCCTTATTTCCCGTATAATCAGAGCTGTAAAGCTGGACCCCACTCTATTTGAAGAGCTTATTAATGATCCCTCAACCCAAAAGCAAACCGCCTGGGTGGTGGCGATCTATTCCATGGCCACTGGTTTCGGGATGTTCAGCCGTGCGGGTGCCACTGTCGTCAATGTATGCCTCATTACGACATTCCTTACTTGGTACATCTGGGCCTTTTCCATCTATTTTACCGGTACCTACTTGTTCCGTGGCACCATATCTCAAACTGATCGTAAAACCGTCATGCGGGTAATGGCATTTGCCAGTGCCCCCGGTATTCTGCGGATACTTGGCGTAATTCCCCACACAAGCGTTATTCTCTTTATTGTCACTAGCCTCTGGATTATTGCTGCCAGTGTGATCGGGATCAAGATGGCCTTTAATATACGCCATACTGGCAAGGTTGTCATCTTATGTGCTGGAACGTGGCTTCTAACATTTTTAGCGCAGGGTCTTTTGTTGGTGATGTTTATTTCAGCCTTTGGTGTTGCATGAGCAACTGAAAGGTTCACGGAGGCGGGGGTTCCAGGGTTCGAGGGATAATTTATCTGCTATAAGCCACACGCCGCTTAAGGTTCCTTGCTATTAGCTGGCTCATTAAACCCAAAATACATAGACAGACAAGGTGATCCATATCATGCCTCAAAAAATATTGATCGTCGACGACGAGCCGAATATTGTTATACCACTGCAGTTTCTGATGGAACAGAACGGCTATCTCACACTGGTGGCTCAGAGTGGTGAAGAGGCTTTGGAAATGATATCCAAGGAAACACCGGATCTGGTCCTGCTTGATATCATGCTACCGGGTGTTGATGGGTTTGAGGTATGTGAAATCGTAAGGTTGAATCCTGAATGGCGCAATACCCGGATCATATTTCTGACGGCAAAAGGACGTGATGTGGACATTGCCAAAGGAATGCTTCTGGGGGCTGACGAGTATATTACCAAACCGTTTTCCAACCAGCAGATCATCGATACTGTAACAAAACTGCTTGAAGAACCTGCATGAAAAACAACCATAAATTCTGGTGGGCATTCAGTATATCCATCGGTATTGCCGCAGTACTTGGACTCGCCCTGGTGGTGCTTTTCTGGCATCAATCCATTCAGCAGAACAAACCCATACTTCAGGAACTGTTTACAGACTACGGTCATTACATTATCACCACGGGTCTCATCGTAATTGCCTGGTTCGGATTCATGCTCGCACGGGTTTTTCAAACGGCCATCATTCCCATGAATAAATTATCGGAAGAAGTGGAGTTAATTCATTCCGTGAATCCTGCCCACCGGATCCAACTCGAGGGTGGCTTTGGGTTGATGCAGCTGGTGGAGAAAATCAATGCCGGGGCCGAACAATACGAAAATATGGAAAAGTCTGTTTTTGAACGCGTGCATGTTGCCAAGGCTGAATTGGAAGAAGAGAAAAACATCCTTGCCGCCATCATGGCTGAGTTACCGGAAGCCGTACTGGTCTGTAACAAGGAAGGTATGATTATCCTCTACAATTCCCAGGCAAAGCGCTATTTCAGTGGAAAAACAAGCACCCTTACGACAACACACACACCGGACATCCCGGAAGATACAGCAAGCGATCGTCAAAGGAATACGCATTTGGGTATTGGTCGATCTATTTTCGGTGTTATCGATGAGAATATTATCCAACACGCCCTGGGTGAAATCCGAACCAGGCTGAAAAAGAATGAAGAAAATGTCACTTCGAATTTTGTCATCACGGATAGGGCAAACAGACTGCTGAGGGCCGAAGCCGCACCTATCCTGAATCCGCAAAAAGAATTCTCCGGGTTCATTATTATTTTCAATGATATCACCCAGGGATTGAGGTTGGAGGCAAGAGCAGAATTTCTACTCAGATCCTTCCAGCAGAAAATTCGTCATTCGGTGGCCAGCATCAAGTCTGCCATCGAGGTTCTTCAGACCTACCCGGAAATAGATACGTCTCGACGAAATCAATTGAGAGAAATTATTCATACGGAATCCAATTCACTGGAACAGCTGATCCAGCATGACTCCAAAGAAACATTTATACAAACCAAAAGCCAATGGCCCCTGGTGCCTGTTTCTACTATTGATCTGCTTGAGATGCTGCAGAAAAAAGCAGACGAACAGCTTGGGGTTGCCCTGAACCTAAAGCCCTGCATCGGAAAATGTTGGGTCAAAATAGACACCTATTCCATGATTCTAAGTCTTCTGTTTGTTCTCGAAAGAGTTCGTGAGGAGATTGGAGAACATAAATATTCCTGTCAATATTCCGAAAATGAGGACATTGTTTTCCTGGAATTTACATGGGAGGGTACTCCCCTGCGAATCGAAAAACTTAGACAGTGGGAAACCATGCAGCTGAATTTTCTAAAGGAGGGTATGCCGCTTCATTTGAAAGAAGTACTAGATTATAACAATGCTGATATCTGGTCTTCTGCGGATCTACAACAAAAAGGAAAAGCCTGTTTGCGCATTTATCTACCAGCTTTTCGACCTCAGGAGCAAGACTCGGTCCGTCATGCAGCTATTTTACCGGCCAGTCGCCCTGAGTTCTATGATTTTGACTTGTTCCACCAGCCCGGGCAAACGTCAGATCTTGACAATCGCTTGTTAAAAGACCTCGTATACACCGTTTTTGATACGGAAACCACGGGCCTGGACCCCGCCGGTGGAGACGAGATCGTGTCAATTGGTGCCCTTCGAATTGTCAACACACATATTCTTACGGATGAACCCTTTGATCAGATGGTAAATCCACAGCGGGATATCCCCATGTCCGCAACAGAAATCCACGGTATCAGTAATGTCATGGTACAATCCCAGCCAATTGTCGATGCGGTATTGCCGGCATTCTTCAAATATACAGAGGACACCATCATTGTTGCCCACAATGCTGCATTTGATATGCGCATGCTCCAGACCTACGAATACCGGACGGGTATTCAATTTGTTAATCCGGTACTGGATACACTCCTGCTATCCGCTATCGTACACTCAGCGCAGGAAGACCAGACCCTTTCTTCAATTGCCGGAAGGCTGGGTGTGTCTGTAGTCGATCGCCATACTGCCATAGGGGATGCTATGATGACAGCCAAAATTTTCATCAGAATGATACCCTTGCTGGAAAAAAAAGGTATTCAAACTCTGGGAGAGGCGAGGGAAGCTTCGGAAAAGACCTACTATGCCAGGATGAAATTTTAGGCTTTTCTCCCAATTATTGGGAGAAAGGGTCCGAGGGCCCCAGGATTTGAGGATTCGAGGGTGGCTGACTGCCCATAGCAGACAGCCACATCCCAGCTTCCAAGCATCCTTGCCTCCTAGCATGCAAGGCTTATCGCGTGCTATCTGTTACTGTCGGCAGCGTAAAGGAAAAGATGCTACCTTTTCCGGGTGTGCTCTCGACCCAGATACGACCGTGGTGTAGTTCGACGATCTGTTTGGTGATGGTCAATCCCAGACCGGTACCGGATGGCCTGCCCTTGGGTTCGGTGTTGGCCTGGCGAAACTTTTCAAAAATAATATCCTGATCTTTCTTGTGGATACCGGCGCCATTATCTGCAACATCCACCCGCAAAATATCGTTTTCCGTAGTCAATTTGATTATTATCTTACCGTTCCTGCGGTCGCAGAATTTAATGGCGTTGGAAATCAAGTTCGTCATGACCTGCATGAGTTGATCACGATCTCCTCTGATAATTTTTGGGGAAAGTGCCATATTCTGATCCAGTTGAATATGTTTGTCTCTGAGCAATTGAGCTGAAGCCGCCAAAGCATCTGCGATAATATCATTAATGTTGATGTGTGTGAATTCCCAATCGGCAATACCTGCTTCTATTTTCTGGAAATCCAGTACCTGGGTTATCAGACGGGATAAACGTTCGGTCTCCTTGACGATAATACTGAGAAATTTATTGCGCTGATTCATATCCAGAGCGGGATTGTCATGCAGGATTTCCGTCAGTGAACGGACGGATGTGAGAGGGGTTTTGAGCTCATGTGTGACCGTGGATATAAAATCGTCTTTGAGCTTATCCAACTCGGTGAGGCGTTCATTGGCCAGCTTCAGCTCTGTGGTGGCCTTTTCCAGTTCCTGGCTGTGGGCGATGGCATGGCGTGTTTCATCAAGCATGTCCATGACCTCATCGATGCTGGGGGGTTCCTCCGTGACGGCTGTGTCCATAATGACACGCGCAGATGCCGATCCGATGGCGCCAGCCAGCAGTTTTTCGATATAGACTATCAAACCGGCATCTTCGATAATGTCCTTATCCCAGTTAACCCGGTTGCTCCGGGCGTAAGAGGAAAGAGCCTCCCTGCTTTTATCTTCCCCGAGAAACCGACTCAGTATGGATTTCAGGTCCGGTAGGGATGCTTTCCCCCGCCACATGAGAGACCGTTCTTTTTCGCCGGCGTGTTTGAATATGTCAACGAACAGGGCCGCTTGGGTATGTTCCAGCGCCGTAGGGCGCTTGAAAACGGAGATGCCAACGTAGAGACCGATATTGAACAGCATACTCCAGAAAACAGCGTGCGATTTCTGGCTGAGTCCCTGCAAACCAAACAACTGGTAGGGTCTGAGCCATTCAATACCAAAAGGTCCGTTGGTAATGAAGGTTTCCGGCAGCATGCCGCCGTGGATCAGGTGGGGCAGAAAAAGCGTATATACCCAGATACCGAAACCCACAGTCAAGCCCCACAGTGCA
>JASJGV010000167.1:0-4928 GCA_033791325.1 Desulfobacterales bacterium
AACCTCCCGATACTCGTCATCGTGGTCAGCTTGGTGGCCGGAGTCATTGCCTTGACCGTGACTCCGCGCGAGGAAGACCCCCAGATTGTTGTGCCCCTCGCCGACATCATGATCCGCTACCCCGGAGGATCGGCGCAAGAGGTCGAGAAAATGGTGGCATCCCGCCTGGAACGCATGCTCTACCAGATCGACGGCGTGGAGTACGTCTACTCCATGTCCAGCCAGGACATGGCCGTCGTGACCGTTCGTTTTTATGTGGGCCAGGATCGTGAGAACTCCATCTTGAAGGTCCACAACCGCATCGCCATGCATCAGGATGCCGCCCCCCCCATTGCCCGGGCCTGGGTGGTCAAGCCCGTCGAGATCGACGATGTGCCCATCGTCAACCTGACCCTCTTCTCCGACCGTTATGACGACCATGAACTGCGCCGTATGGGAGAAGAAGTCCTGGCACGCCTGTCGGCGGTAAAGGACATCTCACGGACACAGATCGTCGGCGGCAGGAGCCGCGAAATCCGAGTGGAGCTGTTGCCTGAACGGATGTTCGGTCTGGGCGTCTCCCTGCCCGAAGTGCGCCAGGCACTGATGGGTGCCGATGCATCCGTAACCGCCGGCACTTTTTCACGGGCCAACCAAAGCATTACCGTCACCGCCAACGCCTTTCTGGTCTCTGCCCGTGAAGTGGGCGGCCTGGTGGTGGGTGTTCACGAAGGTCGTCCGGTCTACTTGCGGGATATCGCGACGGTCATCGACGGCCCCGAGGAGGCTGACACTTATTCACGAATCGGCTATTCCCACCATTTCAGGGACGAAAGTAAATTGACGGAAACACCGCTTTCCTACCCGGCGGTGACCCTGGCCCTGGCCAAAAAAAAGGGAACCAACGCGGTTACTGTGGCCAACAATATCCTCAAGGAACTGGACACCCTGAAAAAGGAGGTCATCCCCGACCACGTGAGGGTGGAGGTCACCCGTAACACCGGGGAAACTGCTCAGCAGAAGGTCAACGAACTGCTCGCCTCACTGGCTTTTGCCATCGTCACCGTCGTGGTTCTGCTGGCCTTCTCGTTGGGGTGGCGCGAGGCCCTGGTGGTGGCCCTGGCAGTGCCCATCAGCTTCTCTTTGGCCCTGTTCGTCAATTTTCTCTTCGGCTACACCATCAATCGGGTGACTCTCTTTGCCCTGATTCTCTCGCTGGGTCTGGTGGTGGACGACCCCATCACCAACGTGGACAATATCCAACGCCACATGTTCGCCGGCATAAGAGGCCCTATCGATAGCGTGCTGTTCGCCGTCAACGAAGTGCTGCCGCCGGTGATCATGTCCACCATCGCTATTATCATCTCCTTTACCCCGCTGTTTTTCATTTCGGGAATGATGGGCCCCTATATGGCCCCCATGGCATCCAACGTACCCATGACGGTGATCTTCTCCACCCTGTGTTCCTTGACCATCGTTCCCTGGATGACCTACCTGCTGCTGAAGAACCATCCAGCCACGGCACAAGGCGGCAGCGGCGATCAGCCGGCAGCCACCGGCACCCGCATCCACCGTACTTACCGGGCCGCCGTCTCGCCCTTTCTGGCATCCCGCACCCGGCGCTACGGGATGCTGGTCGCCATTATCGTCCTGCTGGTCGTTCCCGTCGGTCTGGCCGTTTTTCGGCTGGTGCCGCTCAAGATGCTGCCCTTTGACAACAAGAACGAATTTCAGATCGTGGTGGATATGCCCGAGGGCACCACCCTGGAGGCTACCGATGCCGTGGTTCGGCAGTTCGAGGATTACCTTCGCACGGTGCCCGAAGTCACCCATTTCGTCACTTACACGGGCAACGCCTCGCCCATGGACTTCAACGGATTGGTGCGCCACCACTACCTGAGAAAAGGGCCCCACCTGGCCGACATCCGGGTGAACCTGGCCGATAAAAGTCGTCGTGAGCAGCAGAGCCACGCCATTGTACTGCGGCTGAGAAAAGATCTGGAGAAAATCGCCAATGAGAACCGGGCCAGCATCAAGCTGGTGGAGACGCCTCCCGGCCCGCCGGTGCTCTCCACCCTAGTCACCGAAATCTATGGCGACAAAGATGTTCCCTACCGGCAGTTGATCATCGGAGCCGCCCACGTTAAAACCATCATGGCGGCTGAGCCCTTCGTCACGGACATCGACGACTCAACCGAAGCAGACAGGGACAGGATCGATTTCGTGGTGGACAAGGAAAAAGCCGCCCTGCACGGCGTCTCCACCCAGCAGATCATCCAGGCTCTGCGCATCGCATTGAGCGGCGACACGCCGGCCACGGTGCACCTGCCCATGGAACGCCAGCCGTTGATGGTCAATACCATCCTGCCCCGCCACAAGCGCTCCGGAGAGGTCCAATTGAGCCAGATCCCCGTTAAAAGCGCCAGCGGGGCCATGGTCCCGTTGGCCGAACTGGTTACACCGGTGCGCGTCCAGCAGCAACAACCCATCTACCACAAGAACCTGGAACGGGTGGTTTTCGTCACCGGTGAAATGGCCGGCCAGGCTCCCGGCGAAGCCGTGCTGGACATGATGGAACAGCTCAAATCCGACCCCATGCCCACAGGCACCCGCGCCCAATGGGCCGGCGAGGGCGAGTGGCAGATCACCCTGCGGGTGTTCAGGGACATGGGCATCGCCTTTGCCGCGGCGCTGACCGGCATCTACATCCTGCTGATCGTTCAGACCGGCTCCTTTTTCATGCCGCTGTTGATCATGATGGCCATCCCCCTGACCCTCATCGGCGCCATGCCCGGCTTCTGGCTGCTCAACCTGATCACGGGAAAGACGGTCGGGGGCTTTGCCGATCCGGTTTTTTTCACGGCAACCGGCATGATCGGCATGATCGCTTTAGGTGGCATCGTCATCCGCAACTCAATCGTGCTGATCGAGTTCATCCAGGACGCCCTCAAGCAGGGCATGCCCTTTGACGAAGCGATCCTGCAAAGCGGCGCCATCCGCATGCGGCCAATTTTGCTCACTGCCGCCACCACGGCCCTGGGGGCATGGCCCATCACCCTGGATCCCATCTTCTCCGGATTGGCCTGGACCCTGATATTTGGCCTGCTGGCCTCCACGGTGTTCACCCTGGTGGTGATTCCAGTGACCTACTATGCCCTGTACCGGGACAAATATGATCGCACCGTTTAGTATCTTAATCCTGAAATTCGTGTTTTAGAGGTCAGAGAAAAAAGACATCTAGCGAACAAATCACAATGAACAAAACTGACAAATTCCAAATTGTATGATCGTGAAGAGAGAACATTCCAATCATCAATAGTGGTGAAATCAAAATGACAATCAGCTGTTGGTTCTTCCCTTTTTTGAGAATTGGATAGTGTAATTACGTTTGTTACCTTCAAAACCCATCCAATGGGAAAATATTTTCCCTCAGTCTATATCTGTTTATGCTTTTAATCGTTCAACTATTTGTAAATATTTTGAATATCTAAGATTATGCATGCTGGCATGGCGCGTGCTTATCTATTATCCAGCGAAGGCAACCTAATACTCCTTAACGTGTGTCGTTTTCCTTCTCCAACTGGAGATCCGAAAACGACGAGCAGTTCCAAATTTTTCATCATGGGCAAGACGCCTACCCTGGGTCTTGCCCATCTTCTTGTGGATTACCATACTCATATATAACTATCGTTCCGGCATGCCCTCGAGGCAGCTTCGTACATCCTCTTTTTATCGCCCATCCCTCCGTTTTAAACTTCGTCTTAAAATTTTCTGGCGGCCCAACGGGAATACTAAAAATCTCTGCATAAACTGCTGGGGAACGATGAAAAAAACACTTATAAATTAAAGGGTTTGACAAGCCCGTTATTTTTTGGGATATTCACTGTGCCAAGCAATGACATTATTACTTGGATGGTTGACTGAAAAATATATGTTGATGGCTTTTTTTATCAGGAAGACGTTGGTATTTACCGTTCTTGCGCGAATCCACACTGAAATTGTTTCTGAGTCAGGTTATTGGTTCACGAGGATACATAAAAAACGCTCCGTTTCCGATTTGACAATAGAGAGTATCTGATCTGGTATTCTTTCTGATTTGGAAGGCCGGCGTAAATGAAAGCTCAAAAACCTTTCTTTGATCAACTATCTACCCTAAAAAACCTTCCCACCCTTCCCCATATTTTGCTGAAGCTTTTTGAGGCCTGCAATCAGGACAACGTTGACCTAGATCAAATTGCAGCCATTGTAAGCAAGGACCCCTCACTGAGCGCCAAGATCTTGAAGTTGGTCAATTCAGCCTATTTTGGATTGCCTCAAAAAGTCCAAGAAATCAACCAGGCCGTGGTCTTTGTCGGCACCAGCGGCATCAAGAATATTGCTATCTGTGCCTGTGTCTATGAAGCCTTTCCCAAACCTAAAAAGAACGGGATTTTCAATCTTAAAGTTTTCTGGTGGCATTCCCTCAGATGTGCCTTTTTAGCAAAAAACATAGCTGCTAAGATGAAATTTGGCCAACCGGATGAGACGTTTGTTGCTGGCCTTTTGCATGACATCGGCAAGGTTGTACTGTGGGTCAATTTTAATGCGGCATATGAAGATCTCCTTAACAATTGCCGTAATGATGGGGAATGCCTGCTAGCGGGGGAAGCCCGCTTGGGGGCAACCCATTGCGAAGTTGCGGCATGGCTTCTCAATCGTTGGAACTTCCAGACCGTGATTTCCGATTCGGTGCGCTATCATCATGAAAAACCAGCCCGAATTGCCCAAGCCCTTCCGATGACACAGATTGTCTGTATTGCCAATTTTTTATGCCAGGAGTCCGAAGTCACCATAAACGAAGGCATTGTGTTGGCCCAAAAAATTTTAGGGCTGAGCCCAGAGGAATGTCACACCTTTATTGAGATATCCGATCAGGAAGCCAAGGATGTGGCCGATTCTTTAGGTATCGA
>JASJGV010000168.1:0-8180 GCA_033791325.1 Desulfobacterales bacterium
TGTCCAATCGAATATCTTCCACATATCCATCAAGTCCATCTGTATAAACAAAGGTACCTTCTTTCCAGGTCAGCGCCTTTGAAATTGCCTCTTTGAATTGCAGGTTCAACACCTTGACCAAATCCTCTTTTGTGACAGCCCCCTGTTCAAGGAGGATAACACCCAGGCGCTTATTTGATTTTGCAGCAATTTCCAGGGCGTTCTGGATCTCTGTCTCTTGAACAAGTTTATCCGCTTTCAACAATGCCCCCAAAGAAAGCTCCTTAGCAAGATCACCGCTGATGAAGACGATGCCGCCTTGCTGGAAATATATCCGGGTGACGGAGTCGTCACTGCTGACGTTTAGAATGCCCGTCTTCTTTTCGTCATGAATCATTCTCCCGATCGCAGACAGCGAAAAGGTCTGGATGTCTCCCTGGATGGGCATATTGTCCCTTTAGGATATTTGGATATTAGGCTATTAGGTTGCTTACCGATGACAGTCACCAGCCTACTGCTATCTGTCTTCTACATTCTGCATACTACCTTCTGTATTCTCTATTCTGTCTTCTGACTTCTGTATCCTGACTTCTGTCTTCTGTACTCTGCTTACTGCCTACTCACATCCCTGGACGAGTTTCCAAGAATCCTTTGCGACATCATATACGATCTCAATCGAACAAGCACCCTCATCGACACCCTTGAAACGCCAGACCTCCCACGTGTAGTCAACCACATAACTTGACTGCCTGCTGGTATTGTTTTTCAAGGTGACCCGCTGGTATTTAATGTCTTTTTTATGGAATGTCTCATTACTGTATTTTGACAATACATAAGATTCCACCCGTGGCTCTGTTTTCGATCTGATAAGTTTTCGGAGGGTTCGATAGTCTCTAAATTTCCCTTGAAATTTGACATATCCCTCTTTGAGACGTAGTGCCTCATATTCCCCAGGAGAAACCCAGGCACCCTGGTAATGTATATAGCCCTTTGGGCCATATACCATGTCATCCTGCAACAGTTTGTCCTGGATGATGACTTTCTGCTGCAACAGTCGTGAATCCTTCCTGTAGGCGCTCTGTTCAATCAAGTCCAGAGCAGCTGTATATTGTTTCTTGGCATTGTTATATTCCTTGTTTTGCCGGTGCGTGTCTGCGGTTCCCACGAGGGTATTAACCCTTGAGAGATTTTTTTGGAGAGCAGCCTCTTGCGTTTCTTTTTCAATTCGCGCCTGTTGTTCCAACACCCGTTTTTTTTCCTCTGCAATCCTGGCAATGCGTTCGGCCTCTTTTTTCTTCTCCGCCTCTATGCGCAGCAATCTTTCTTTTTCCAGATTTTGTTCCTGTTCCTGTATAGCCTGGCGCTCGGCTTCCAGCTTTTTCTGCTCTTCCATTTTCTTCGTTACAAGAGCCATTTGAATATTTTTTTTCTCTTCTTCGATGGCAGTTTTCTTTTCCTGTTCTACTTTTTTATCAGCTTGAATCTGTGCGAGGCGCTGTTTTTCAGTCATCTTTTGTTGCAGGATTTCCTGAACGCGTCGTCGCTGCTCTTCCTCCATCTTTTTATTTTTCTGCTCCCCCGATTCAAAATATTTATAGTACACCAGCTTCAGGAGTCTATTATCGGCATTCGGGCTTTTCCAGAAGAAATAATAACCACCCGTGATCAAGATCAGTGCAAGAATGGCGTAGGCTACCGGGAATACGTATCCAGGTAGCGCCCTTCTTTCACCCTTGAATTCGTTTGGAGCGGGTTTTGGCTGGATTACTGCATCCAGGTCTTCCTGAAATGCATTTGTGGGTGCACTCTGCAGATGCGTATCGGTTTTAACCGCATCGACCCGTTTAAATGCGTCCATACCAACGCCGGAATCAGTCTGGTGTGGTGATTCAGACTCGGTACCCCCCTGCCTCCCGGCAGCAATTATCTCTCTCAGTTCCGACAGGTCGAATCCTTTTCGTTTTTCATTTTTGTCATTATCCGGCACAGTATCTCCGGGACTTCTCTCCCCGGGGGGTTTTCCGGTATCAATGCCGGTCACACCCTTTTCTTCCTGTGTTACGACTTCCGCTTTCAGCACCTGCTCCAAATCCGACAAATCGATGGACTCTTCAAGACCCGTCTCAGATCCAGAAACACGGTCACCTGTGTCTGGGAAAACAGGTCCGGCTACATCGACTTCCTGGACATGATCGTCTGTTTGCAACTTTCCAACAGACGTTCTCAAAGCATCGGCCATTTCCTTGGCGCTGCTGAAACGCATCTCCGCATTTTTCTCAAGCGCTTTGTCGAGTATCGAGACTACCGCCGGGTCCAGGTCCGGCTGATATGTCGTGACGGGTTCCGGGGCCACGTTCGTTGTCTGATACATAATCGTCGCAAGGTTCTCTCCAGTAAATGGCAATTTGCCGGTCAGGAGTTGATAGAAAAGAACCCCCAGGGAAAAGATATCCGATGCGCCGGTGATACCGGCACCTTTTGCCTGTTCGGGCGACATGTAAAAGGGGGTGCCTTTGATAATACCTGTGCGTGTTTTTGTACCTCCGGCTGCCCTGGCAATACCAAAATCCATGACCTTTGCCAGGCCACCCGTGAGTATCATGATGTTTCCGGGTTTGATATCGCGGTGAACAACGCCATGGGTATGGGCATAATGGAGTGCCTCGCACATCTGTATGATATAATCGAAGCACTGGTGCAGTGGAAGCAAATTGTCCGCTGTTGTATACTGCTCGAGACTTTCACCCTCCAGGTATTCCATTGCCAGATAGGACAGGTCCAGGTCTTCGCCCACATCATACATCTTTACGATGTTTTTATGTGAGAGCTTGGCCACCACTTCAGCCTCTCTATAGAACTGTTTTTTTATCTGTTCGGCTTTGTCCTCGTCATATTCATCAATAAAACGAATTGTTTTTATGGCAGTTAAACGATTCAGCTTTGGGTCTCGCCCCTTGTAAACGATTCCCATGGCACCCTTGCCGATCTGCTCCAGGATCTCGTATCGACCGAGTAGCGGTTTCTTTTTTTCGGATAAATCCTCTATGACAACCGTTGCCTTGTTGCCCCCAGGAGCTGTTGTCACTGGCGTTTGAGGCAATTCCGAATGGATACCGACCAAAATATCTGTGTCCCGATCCATAACGGATGGGGTCGACCTGGATGCAAAAAACCTGAGACCGCCAAAGAACAGAACACAGATGGCAGTCAACTTCAGTAATATTTTAAGAATGATAATGGTGTCTTTTCCAAGAGGCACCAGCTTCAGGAGAAAATAGTCTATGAAATCTGTAAAAAAGAGGATGACCAGACAAACCATGATCAGGTTGATGGCGGCAGCAATTTTTCCACCCACATATTCTTTCTTGGCACGGTTGTAGACAATGATGGTCATAAGATAAAAGACAAGACTCAAAAGTTGTCCCAACCAATAATCCACACCGCCGCTCATATGCTCTCCAATAACATGCCTGATAACGTGAGATGTTTTATCCGGATATAAAAGAATACCTTATTGGGGATCTTCTCCCAAGGTCTGGATCAAAATTATATATATCAATATGGGATCTTTTGTCAAAAGAATGATCGGAATAACGCAGATAAAAGTATATAGCCGGGTCCAAAGGACCCGGCACTGGGTTACCACCATAAATGGCTTTTCAACAGGTATATGAGTTAGATAATTCAGGAGATAGATTTCCGGAGACAGGATACAGAATACAGAATTTTGTAAAGCGCTAAACGGACAGTTTCTGCATCCATTTCATGTACAATGCATCCTCAAAAGCCAGAATCTTGGCCATCTGCTCCATTAACCGGCACGTTACAGGCCCGGGCGCCACCAGGTCCTTATCTTCAAGCTGTTTTACCGGCTCGACCTTGACACCCGTGTGGGACAGAAATATTTCGTCGGCGCTGTATAAGTCATTCAGGCTCAATGGTTCCTCGGCGGTCGTAAGGCCCATGGACCCGGCCATTTCCAGGACAGACATTCGTGATATTCCGGGAAGAACTCTGCCCAGGGGTGGAATTTTAACAATGCCGTCTTTCACAATAAAAACGGACTCCGCCGAACCCTCTGTCACAAAACCATCCGTTCCCAGCATGATACCGATGTCGAAGCCACGTGCAACTGCGTCCTTTTTAGCCAGATAAGCATTCAGGTAATTGGAGCAGGCCTTGGCCGACACCGGAACTGTTTCCGGATCGAGTTTGCGCCATTTACTGATACAGGTCTTTACAGGTTCCCGGCTGTCGAGATTCATCTCCGGCATTTCCGGTATGGCAAATATCACCAGATCCGGTTTTGACTGGGGCAGCAAACGAATAACAGCTTCTTCTCCCCAATATGCCATAATCTTCACCACCCCCCTGCCTACATTGTTACAGATGACGGTTTCGGCAACGGCTTCTGCAATGGTGTCCACGGAATAACACATCTCCATTTCCAAAAATCCGGCACTGTTCAGTAGACGCTCCAGATGGGCATCCATTCGAAAGGCTGCAGGACCTTCCGGACCGGTATGAATACGAAATATCTCGAAAATGGCGGAAGCTCTGGAAAAAGCGTGGGATAATATCGGAACCGTTGCAGATGACCATGGTATGAATTTACCGTTCAACCATACCTGCTTCTCGTCTTTCATTGTTGCTCCAAATACTGGATAGCGCGCAGGATGGCAAGGATCGAAAGTGCATCAATAAGAACACCCGAGTCGATCATCTCTAGAAGGTCCTGGATCTTGAATCGATGGACTTCAATGATTTCATCTTCATCGAGTTTTTGTACTGTCCCGGTCATATCTCTTGCCAGGTAAATATAGGAGATCTCGTCGGAGTACGCCGGCAGCAAATACGTTTTACCCAGGGAGATGAGACTTGCGGCTGCATATCCTGTCTCCTCTTCCAGTTCACGCCCGGCACACTGCGCCGGCGTCTCCCCGGGATCGATTGTCCCTGCCGGTATCTCATAAATATACGCGTTGACAGCATGCCGGTATTGCTTGATGACACCGACGGTTTGATCCTCGAACAGGGGTACGATTACAGCAGAACCCGGGTGCCGGACAAAGGCCATTTCTGCCTCGACATTGTGCGGCAGGGTAATATGCTCTTTATAAAACGAGAACTGTCGTCCCTTGTATATCTCTTCACTGCTATGGACAGTTGAGATGGATTTGTCGTTCTTGACCTGTACCATGTTATTGCTTCTCGATAATGTTCTTCAATTGATTCTTACGGGAAAGTCGGTGGTCTTCTACAAAAGCACGTAACTTCGTTAAACACTTATTATAGTCGTGAAAGAATAATCCGTTCATCCTCACAGGTAACTTTGAACATATCCCCCAACTTGAAATCACATTCTTCGATTCGTGCTTTTGGGATAATAATGGCGTTCTGGCTCATTTTGACTATTTTGGGTTTCGGTTTGTATAATCCCCTGATTTGAGAAGGGCTTTCAAGCAGTTTTTTATAGGTCAGCTTCCCAACACGCGCCTGAAGTGTTTTTAATTTTAAATCGGTTTTCTTGCATATTTTATCCGCATCCATATACAGATCAATCACTTTCAAAAGTTCTTTGTCGGATATTTTAGCCGCCATAACGTCCTCTTTAAAATCAAAATTCCCTCTGAAATTCAGCGGGAATCTTTTATGGTGAGATGTCTGAGATACCTGCAACAACAGATTCTGCCGCACTCTTATTTAGCGATAGACCGGAAACGGTTCTGCCCTTGCCTCCAGACCATCGCGGCTTTCATTTCAAGAAGTTGCAGCTATCCTAACACATCTAATTTCTTTCATCAATATTTTTTACATTAACTCTTGATTCAAATTTTACTTCATACTCCTTCGAAATCATTTCTATATCTATTTCATCAAATCTATCAAGCTCATCAATAAAGTGACTAAAATTAAACTCTTCATTAAAACTTTCATTTAATAATCTCATTTTAATCCTCCTTATTTATATTTTATAGACTTTAAAACATAGCTAATTAATAATGTCAAGATATTTTTTTATATATTTGTATCATCATAAATATATTTTGCTCCATCTAAATTTTATTTATTAAAGTTTTTGATTATATATTTAGATGATTATTTTTTATGATTAATAAAATCGGGGTACAATTTTATAGGACGCGACCGTGTCGCTCCGATGCGGAAGACTATATAGGATTTCTGTCTAATTATGATTCGCTTACTATTGCGGTTCAAAGGTGGGTGTTTGACGTAGAGAAATGAGGTTATAGGGGTTTATCCATTTTGTGAACCGAAACAAAGCGCTCGCGACCCCCGTAGCTTGCTGCAAGGTTCTTCAATCAATGGGAGTGGATTCATCAGAAGTGTCTTTGGAAAGGTCTTTGGGCAGCGTCGCCTCCGCTGCCAGCAATTTATCTAGTTGTTTGAATACCGGGCCAATGGACATCCGTTGAAGCGGGTCTATCTGAAGGTTGATCTGCTCAAACGCCCTGGCGATGAGGCGCTCCGGCCCTGATACCATTCGGAGAATGGCCTGAAACAGAAAAAAGCTTAAAAACATCACAATCCCGACAGATAGAAAAGCATGAATGAAAAAATCCGTTGCAAGGTAATCTTCCGCAAAATAATGCGTCACCGTCAGCCAGCCAATATGTGCCAACAAGCCGATGGTAGGAATATTGAGCAGGAGCTGAAGCCACATGCCACTGAAACGCCGGGCCGTCTTTTCAATCGTAGAACTGAGTGTCTCCTGCCACATTGCCGATAGGGTTTCGTTCAATTCGTGCCGGTCAGACATACCGGTTTCAGCTTGTCTGACCGATTCTTCAAACCCGCCCGTTACGAGCATATCGGCTATTTCAGGCCACTTTTTTAGAACCGCCATCCGATATTTCCTCATAGCGGCGCCCAACTGATCACTTTTCTCTCCGGCAGCAATAGAAGCCTCTGCCTCCTTGAAGTGACGCAGGGAAGAGATAATGCCCATTATCTGCCGAACAGGATTGCCGAATCGGAACAAGGACATCAAACCAGTGCCAAAAATCAAGATTCGCGCCCATATCGCTATCAACCACCCCACAGGCCCAAACCACCGCTGGGCTATTTTCTGATAGAGCAGGATATTCACCCCCAGTACCTGACCGGTCCCCTCGTTTTTGAGTGTCTCAAAAGCCTCCTTTAAGGCTGTTTTCTCGACATCTCTCATGCACGACGAGGCTGCCACCAAAGACGTTTTACACCGATCGATAGCCCCTTGTACTTCGTCAAATGCAAAATTTCTCAATTGCTGCACGTTTTTAAGACGTCTGTCAGCGATAAAATCCGAAAACTTGTACGTCCCGGTTATCAGATCCTGAAGATCAAGGTACTGATCAAAGTCATGTTTGGGGCCGGCATTGACATCCCAATTCGGGTTTTTCAGATGTCTGCGCGCGGATATGCAGAAAGTCGATGTCAATGGCCGTTCCCAGGCCTTTGCGACATGTCGCTTAAAATCAGGTAAAATAATTTCTTTCAGTTCGCGCTCGTCCACCCGATCGCACTTGTTTAAGATCCCGATGAGTGATTCACCATGAAACCGCTGGACATAGGGTTGAAAAAAATCGACCTGATCTCTGGTTTTCGGGTTTTCTGAATTAAAAACACACAAGAGCACATCTGCTATCTCGACAACCCTTTTGACGAGAGGCTTATGTGCCGCCTGATGCGTGCTGTCAATGTCCGGTGTGTCAACCAGGAGGAGATGATCCATCTGATAGGCACCCGGCTCGGCAATCACCTGCACATCTTCTGGATTGAATATCGGATCGAGAAAGTCTGCATCCCCGAGCGATCGACAGATCAACACAACTTCCGTGGTTGTTGGACGCCTGGTCCCGGCATCAGAAAGACCGTCCTTGCCTGCCAGGGCATTGACGAGAGTCGATTTTCCGGAGCCACCGGGACCGATGACGGCAACCATCAGCTTGCGTTCAAATCGTCTCTCATTATCGTCGATAATATCGAGAACTTCCCTACACTCTTTTTTCAAAGCCGTACCTGGACGCCACAGGGAGGTCCCTTCCAGAAATGTCACCATGCCTTGCACTTCATTTCTGCAGGCTGCTATTTTTCCAAGTGCCTGGATGATTTCAGGATGGTTTGCTTGATTCATGGGGGCACCTTCTCATTTTTCGTGTTTTAATCATTTCGTGTTTTCGTGATTGCTTTTATTTTCT
>JASJGV010000169.1:0-3903 GCA_033791325.1 Desulfobacterales bacterium
ATTGAGCTCACCGGCACCAGTTTTCGGGGCATCATCAAGGCCGAGATCGTTGTTTTTCCCGTGGTCATCATCGCCAGTTTGCTATTTTCGCAGTTTATCTGGCGCCTGGCGCCCATCCCCTCGGCCGCCTATCCCTATGCCCAGGAACTGTGGCATTTGCAGGCTTTGAATACCCTGCTGATGCAAACATCGACCCTGGAAGGCAATTCCCTGTTCTACCAGGCGCTAAACTGGATTTATGTGCTTGGCGGTGTCGGCCTGGGTGTTGTTACCTATGGGATTTTAACCCTTTTTGGCCTGCCCATTATGCTGGTCTATGGAATGGTGCGCGGACTGGGTCAGAGCACGCCGCACGGCTTAATCCTGGAAGTCGTCGGGGCTTTGCTGGGGCGTTATTTTTTCCTGAAAAGATACGGCGCCATGTGGCGCCAATATGCACCGGTGCTTTTAGCCGGTTTTTCCTGCGGTATGGGGCTGACCGGCATGTTCGCCATGGGCGTTACCCTTATTCTCAAATCCCTTGGGTGTTTGGCATATTGAGGCTTGTCCAAGGCTTGCTTCTCGCTGATATTCCGTGTATTGTATTTCCGGATTGAGCGCTTGACCTTGCAGATTTCAATGGGGAGAATTCCTTTATTCTTTCCGCTTGCGGCGGATCAATCTTCATTCGTCATTCCAAAAAGGGGGGTCACATGAAAAAGAAACTATTCTTCCTTACAAACCTGGCATTTCTATGGATCGCCGGCATCTGCCTGGCCGGCGAAGCTCCCCAGCAAATCGGTGTTTTCATTCTGAACCACAATGTTACCGAATTCAAGGATTATGTCATTATGGAAACCGCCTTGCCGATCCGGCATATGGAAAATATCGAAGAGGTGGAGATAAAATCGATGAAAGGCATAAAAAGCGGATTGATTGCCTATGCCACCTGCACGGCACCGGGAAACATCGTCAGGATCAAAGTGAAGTACAAAGATTCCAGTAAAAAATTTTATAAAGAGCTTCTTAAACGGATTAAAAAAAAATTCGGTGAACCGGACGAATATAATGGCGATCCGTTTCACATTGTCCTCAGCTGGAAATGGTCTTTCATCGACAAGAACAACCATCGCACTACCATGACCCTGCAGCACAACACGATGGATACGGAAGAGAAAATTGGAAATTCCATCAAGCTCACCAATCGGGGGCTGATCGAGGAGGACCTGAAGTGTTACAAAATAAAGGCACTCGATCAACGGGAAAAACTGCGGCGACGTGACTGGAAGGTCGTGACACCTGGATTGACAGGCTGGGACCGCTTCGTGCCACGGTAGTTTGGTTTAATAATGGTAACATGCCCTCTTTCAAAGAAATTCTAGCAAGATTCGGGTTTAAAAGACTATCCATCCCAATCCCGGCTTATCGTTTCGCGGCCTCTTTTGGTCCGCCAATTTTACTCCTGTTCATCCTAATCTTCGCTCTTGGTAGTGAACTGTTCTCAGGCAATGTGATTGGTTCGACCCACCCGGATAACGACCTCGGCTATTTCATAGCCCTTCGGAAATTCGCTTTTTACGGCGACAGCAGTTTTCCTTTATGGAACCCTTACCTGATGTGCGGCGTTCCGCTGATTGCAGAAATACAATCGGGCTTGTTTTATCCGCCAAACATCGTTTTCCGTATCTTTCCCCTTGATATAGCCACCAATATCTCCCTTTTCATCCATCTGTACCTGTTGGCTCTTTGTACGTATTATTTCGGCAGGCAAATCAATATCAGTCGTGCGGGCGCAATGATCGCGGCATCTGTGTTCTGCTTTTGCGGTCCGGTTTTTCTGAGGCTTTTTGCCGGACATCACACCGATCTTTACACGATTGCCTGGATTCCAGCAGTATTCCTCATCGTCAATAGAATCGGTAATATGCCGGGACGAAGGAATTTTATTTATCTTGGATTGATCCTCTGCTTACAGATTCTGGCCGGTCATACCCAATATCTATTTTACACCATTTTTTTTTCCTGGCTCTATCTTCTCTTCGTTACTCGTCATTTGTTGCACCGGAATCTAATCCGATCCTGGGTGCTCCACAACGTCGGCTTCTTTTTCAGTATCTGCATCGCAGTCCTTATCGCCCTTCCCCAGATTATACCGGTTCATGAAATGCTTTCTTTAAGTCCAAGAAAAAGCCTGGATATCAGTGATGTCGCCAAGTTCTCCTTTCCGCCCCAAAACCTGCTGACATTTTTGACCCCGCTGATATTTGGAGACGGCGTGAAGATTCCATACTGGGGCCTGTATAACCTATGGGAAATGTGTGCGTATACCGGAACGATGGCGCTGCTGCTATCAGCTATTGCAATCAAACACTTTAAAAAAGCGAACCATGTCGTCTTTTTTCTTTTTTTAGCGGTGTTCGCGATGATAATGGCGTTAGGCGACCACACGCCATTGTTAAAGCTGTTTTATCATATTTTCCCCGGATTTAAGATGTTTCGAGGACACAGCAAGGTGTATATATTTTGCTGCTTTTCTATCGCGCTATTAGCGGGAATCGGTTATGATGCGTTACAGCGTTTTCCCATTAGAAGGGACCGCCGGTTTTTTATGCCTATGCTGGGGGGGCTGGGCTTATGTTTGGTATTGCTGCTGCTGATTCCCTATCCCGCCTTGATGGAAGAGCCGATCAAATCCTTCATGTCGTACGTTCAAAACGATTCAAGGTCCTACCTGCCGATACCGGGGGTCGAAAATACCGAATTCGTGCACGCTGCCATCAAACAGGCTGTGATGTCCGTACGCTATTTCCTGATCAGCTTGTTTCTTGGTATCTTCCTGGTTTTATTGACTCTTCGATTTGGTTCCCATTGGCTGCTGAAGACCATAATCATCTTATTTATTCTCACCGATTTATTTATCTTTGGAAAAACGTTTGTCTCATCGGTTGATATTCACCACTGGGACCTCAAACAAGACGCGTTGCAATTTCTTTCCCGGGATAAGAATCAATACCGCTCCGCTATCATAACATCATTCGGGCCGAAATATGGTGTCACTTCTCTTTTACATCAAATCACCGGAGATTACCCATACGTCTTGAGCCGATACAGTCGTTTGTATAACCTCGCGAACCGGGGAAAGCCAATACCTTCAATGAAAATCAGCTCCATCCGGCGGCTGTCTCCCATATATAACCTGCTAAATCTTAAATACCTGGTGGTTAATTCAAACCGGTTATCCGGTATTCCAGGTTATAATGAAGTCTATAATGACGGAATCTTATCCATTCTCCAGAACAAGTTTGCATTGAATCGAGTCTACCTTCCGCGCCGCATTAAAATTGTAAACGAAGAAAACGAGGCCTTGCGTGGAATTTTAGAAATACCATCGATCACCGGTGAACAAATTATTATAGAAACAGATTCAGTCGCAAAATCCTCTTTCGAGCCTGAAAACTTTTCGGACCGGGAAGATCAAACCGAAACGGTTGAAACCGTCGAGTACAGCTCAAACAGGATCGAGCTTCGTGCACATCTGGCTTCAGATTCATGGGTTATTTTGACGGACACATTTTATCCTGGCTGGAAAGCAACAATCGACGGTCAATTAGAGGCAATTATCGTACCGGCCAATTACGTATTCCGAGCGATCTATGTACCGAAAGGACTTCATAAAATCGTTTTTCAATATAAGCCAAAATATTTTTCTGTTTCCCTTATAGTTGCATTGATTACATTATTGGGGTCTTGCATCGCAGCTGTTTTCATTGATAAACCTAGCCCGGACAAGCCGGAATTGACGATTGAAGATTGAAGATTTGTGGTATCGCTTCGCTCTGTCTTTTCTATTTAAATCGATCGTTCGACCCAGTCGTTAGACTCTGTCGTCAGACCCTCAGGTCCTCGAAGGGAGGCTCTCGAAGG